>JAUYDS010000122.1 GCA_030691735.1 Candidatus Aminicenantota bacterium | reverse complement strand
TTCTTCATCTCCATGATATCGTTCACGAGCTGGGGTCGGATGCGCAATTGGCACAGCGAACAGAAGTCGTCGGTGACCGGCGACAAAGCCACGCCGTTCAATTTCGCCCGGATCCGATTATAAAGCTTAATCTGATCGGGGGGGATCAAAGGGAGGATGCCCTGGCGTTCCGCGACCAGGATATCTTTCTTGGCTTCTAAATCCTTTTGCTCCTGGAAGAGGACCTGTTTGTCCTTCTTAAGCCGGCCTTCCTCGTCGGCCTTCTTGACGGTGGCCGCCTTGATCTCTTTTTCGATGTCGTCGGCGGCGATCATCTCTTGGATGATGCCCTCTTCGACCTTGTCGGCCTTGTGATCGGTTTCCTCGATCTCTTTGAGGAGAGCGGTATATTCCTTGTTGGTCTTGACGTCGTTGAGCTGGCGTTTGAACTTGGCCGCTTGGCCCTTGATGTCTTTGACCTCGCCTTCCAAGTCGCGGCGCTTTTTCTGGTTGGTGGCGAGCTTTTCCTTAGCCCGGGCGATGATCTCGGCCGCAGCCTTGATCTCGTTGTCGATGGCTTCGGTTCTGCCGGGGATGGCTTCGAGAAGAGAGGAAATCGTATTTATTTCGATATCAACATTTTGCAGCCTGATCAGCTTATCGAATGCGATTTCCACATCATTTCCTCTGGGTCAATTGGGCCTACCAGGATTCGAACCTGGGACCAACCGGTTATGAGCCGGGAGCTCTACCGCTGAGCTATAGGCCCTTCCTGCCTTTTATATCAGATAACCATGGATGAGTCAATGAAAAGGGGGCAAAGGGGGAGGGGAGCCGAATCGGGTGCCGGCCTCAGCTCCAGTAGCCGTTGGTGAACGACTTGAGCTTTTTCGAGCGGCTGGGGTGTTTGAGCTTGCGCAGGGCTTTGGCCTCGATCTGCCGGATCCGTTCCCGGGTGACCTTGAACTGCTGTCCGACCTCTTCGAGGGTGTGCTCGTTTCCGTCGCCCAGCCCGAAACGCATCTTGAGGACCTTGGCTTCCCTTTCGGTCAGGGACTTCAGCGCTTCCTCGATCTGTTCGCGCAAATTGATGTGGATGACCGTGTCGGGCGGCGAGGGCATGATCTTGTCCTCGATGAAATCGCCCAGATGGCTGTCCTCTTCTTCGCCGATCGGCGTTTCGAGGGAGATCGGTTCCTGGGCGATCTTGACGATCTTGCGGACCTTGCTCACCGGCATGTCCATTTTCTTGGCGATCTCCTCGCTGCTCGGCTCGCGTCCGATCTCCTGGACGAGGCTCCGACTGACTCGGATGAGCTTATTGATGGTCTCGATCATGTGGACCGGGATGCGGATGGTCCGGGCCTGGTCGGCGATGGCCCGGGTGATGGCCTGCCGGATCCACCAGGTCGCGTAGGTCGAGAACTTGTAGCCTCGTCGGTATTCGAATTTATCCACGGCCTTCATCAGGCCCATGTTCCCTTCCTGGATGAGGTCCAGGAACTGGAGGCCCCGGTTGCTGTATTTCTTGGCGATGGAAACGACCAGGCGCAGGTTGGCCGCGACCAGCTGCTTCTTCGCCTGGTCGCTGATCTTCTTGCCGGTCGTGATCGAACGGATGGTCTTGCGCAGGTTCTGAGCGTCGAGGCCGATCTCCTTTTGGTAGGCCTTGAGGCGTTTCGTCGCCTCTTTGAGCTTGGCCTGGAGCTCCTCGGACTCCTTCTTTTTCCGGGTCTTGGCCACGGACAGCTCGAGGTCCTCTTTGACCTCCTCCAGTTCGTTGATGACCCGGAGCTTGTCCCGGAGGGCGTCGATGATCTTCTCCCGCTGGGCCGAGCGCAGGTTGAGGTCCCGGATCAGGCTGCTCATCTGGACGATGACCCGGCTTCGGGAAAAGACGAACTTCCTGAGGGTCGGGATCTTGTCCAGCTTGTGGCTCAAGTCCTTGATCTTCTTGATCTTGGCCAGGATCTGCTTTTTTTTCTCCTCGAGCTTGCCCTCGGCGACGTCGTCCTCGCTGACGTCGAACATCTCCTGGATGATCAGCGGCTCGATCTTGATCTTGTCCTCGAGGCCGAGGACCTCGTTCAGGACGAGCCGTGTCTTCGAAAGAGCCTTGATGATCGACTTCTCGCCGCGTTCGATCTCCCGGGCGATGGCGATCTCGCCCTCGCGGGTCAGGAGGGAGATGCTGCCCATCTCGCGCAGGTAGAGCTTGACCGGATCGGTCGTCCGCTCCAAGCCCTGGAGCGTCACCAGCTCGCTTTTCCGCCGCTTGGGGACGATCTCTTTCTGCTTCGTATCGAGGATCTTGATCCCGTAGTCGTCGATCGAGCTGAGAAAATCGTCGAAGCTCTCCTCGGCGTCCAGGTCGTCCTGGAAGGTCTTGTCGATTTCTTCGAAGAGCAGGTAGCCTTGCTTCCGGCCCTTCGTGATCAGCTGGGAGACGTCGCCCTTCGAGAAGTCGCCCTTTTGGATCTTGTTCTCAGCGGACACCGTGAGCTCCTAAACGATGGATTCGCCGCATATCTATTACCTTCATGGCCGTCATTCCGTTCCCTCGCTCCGTCATTTCAAGGCCAGGATCTGCTTGGTCAGGTCCTGCTTCTGGAACAGGAGCGCCCGGACCTTATCCCGGTCGCCCTTCTTTTCCTCGCGGGCCAGCTCGGCCTGGATCCTCTTCAGTTCGCTCTCTTTGCAGCTTTTCTGAAGGGCGCACAGACAGCCGAGGGCTTCCTCGATGGTCGGAGGATTCCCTTTCTCGAGCAGGGCTAGGGAGAGCTGCCGAGAGAGAGAAGGGCCGATCTCCTTTTGCAACTCGTGGAAAATGAGGTCGTTGTCCTTTTTAAAATGATCCAGTATTATCCTAAAAATCGGCTCGCTTTTCAAGCCCCCGAAATCCTCGTCCCGGACCTCGGCGAAAATATAAGGCCGGAGCTCTTTGTTCTCGATCAGGATCTGGAGGAGCCGCTTTTCGGCGTTCAGGAGCAGATCCGTCTCCTCCTCCGTTTTGGGGGCCGGTTTCCGCACCGACAGGCCGCGCAGGACGGACTCCTCGACGGAGAGGTGCTCGGCGGCCTGCTTGAGGTATTCACTCCGGACGATGGCGTCGGGGATGGTCTCGAGGACGGCCAGAATGGAGCGGAGGACCTTCGTTTTGACCTCCGGGACGTTCATCCGTTTTCCCTCGACCGAGGTGTCGATGACGAATTTCATGGCCGGGACGGCGGCTTTGAGGGTTTTGGCATACTCCTCCTTGCCCTGCGTCTTGATAAATCCGTCAGGGTCGAGGTCTTTGGGCAGGACGACCACATGGGTTTCCAGGCCTTTTTCGAAGCAGAGCGAGACGGCCCGGAAGGCCGCCGTCCGCCCCGCCGTGTCGCCGTCGTAATTGATGATGATCTTCGGGGCGAACCGCTGGGCCAGGCCGAGCTGGTGGGGGGTGAGGGCCGTCCCGAGCGAGGCGACGACGTTGGTGAAGCCGGAGAGATAGAGGGACAGGTAGTCCGTGTAGCCTTCGACGAGGATGGTTTCGCCGGCGTTTCGGATGGAGTCCTTGCTGAAGTTCAGCCCGTAGAGGAGATGCCCTTTGGAATAGACGGGCGTATCCGGGGAGTTGAGGTACTTGGGTTCCTGGTTGAACAGCGTCCGGCCGCCGAAGCCGACGACCTTGCCGGTCAGAGTGAAGATGGGAAAGATGACCCGGCCCCGGAAGCGGTCGTAGAACTCGCCGGGCTTGCGGCCCGGGAGAACGAGGCCCGCCTTCTCGATGAGGTCGGTCGCGACACCCTTGTTCTTGAAGTATGAAGAGAGGGCGTCCCAGGTGTTCAAGGCGTAGCCGAGCTTGAACTCCTGGATGATCTTGTCCGGGATGTCGCGCTTTTTAAGGTATTCGAGGGCGTTCTTGCCTTCCTGACTGTTGAGAAGGTTCTTCCTAAAGAGCGCCAGGGCCGACTCGTTGACGTTCAGAATCTGCTCTTCGAGTTTCAGTGCCTGGGGGGAGATCTTCCTCTGTTCGGGAAGGGGAACGTTGTATTTTTCGGCCAGGTGTTTGAGCGCCTCTGGGAAGCTCAGGTTCTCCTTTTCCATGATTAGGGAGAAAACGTCGCCTCCGACACCGCAGCCGAAGCAGTGATAGAGACCCTTTTCCGCGTCCACGGTGAACGAAGGTGTTTTCTCGGCGTGAAAAGGGCAGAGGCCGACATGCTTGCGTCCCCTCAGCCTGAGCGTCGTGTACTGGGACGCGATCTCGACGATATTGGCAATTTGCCGGAGTTGATCGACGATTTCCATAGTTTAGGGTAACCGGGATTTGCGCAAAGTTTAGTTAAATATAGGTTTCCCAGGCCTGTTTGTCAAGGAAAACGCCAAAAAAAGTCGATAAATATCGAAAATAAGAAAAGGAAGGCAAGCCCTTGTGTCCGTCCATCAATCTATAAATGGTTGATGAGGCTGGCCAGATAAGCGGCGCCGAAACCGTTGTCGATGTTGACCACGCCGACCCCGCCGGGGCAGGAATTGAGCATGGCCAGAAGGGCGGCCAATCCTTTGAAGCTCGCGCCATAGCCGACGCTCGTCGGGACGGCGATGACGGGGACCGAAACGAGGCCGGCGACGACGCTGGGCAGAGCTCCTTCCATCCCGGCGACGGCGATGATGACTTTAGCCCTCTTGAACTTGTCGTATTCGCCCAGCAGGCGGTGGAGCCCGGCGACGCCGACGTCATAGATCCTCTCCACATCATTGCCCAGCATATCGCAGGTCACGTAGGCTTCCTCGGCGACCGGAATGTCCGACGTCCCGGCCGTCAGGACGATGATCTTTCCCTTCCCGGCCGCGGGCGGCCGCTGTTTGAGAAAAACGGTCTTTGCCGCGGGATTGTAGCCTGCCTTGGGGAGGCTCTTTTTGAGCTTTTTATATGTGGGCGCTTCGACCCTTGTAATGAGCAGGCTGCCGCCTTTTTTGACGATCTCCCTGGCGATGTCCCGGATTTGCGCGTCCGTCTTGCCCAGGCCGTAGATGATCTCGGGGAAGCCTTTTCTTAGTTCGCGGTGATGGTCGATCTTGGCGAAGCTCAAATCCTGGTAGGGGTAGTCTTTCAACGCGTGGAGCGCTTCCTCCGGCGATATCTTCCTCTCGTAGACTTTTTTCAGGAGGTCTTCAATCTGCGATCTCATGCCGGGATTTTAACATAAATCCTTTTTAAGCTAAAATATAGAAAGGAGGTTCGCCCATGGCCCAGAAGAAAACGATCCGGAACGAAGTCCGCCTCGAAGGAGTCGGCGTCCATTCGGGAAAACCCGTCCGTCTGGTCTTGCGGCCATCGAACAGGGGGGAGATCGTCTTCCGGCGCGAGGACCTCGGCGGTCTGGAAATGGCTGTCGATCCCGGCCGGGTCGAAGCGCTGAACAGCATGGCGATCGAGGGTCGCCGGTTCAAGGTCCAGACCGTCGAGCATCTGCTGGCCTCGCTTTTCGCCTACGGCGTCGCCAGTGTCGTCGTCGAACTCGACGCCGACGAAATCCCGATCCTCGACGGCAGCGCCCTGCCCTTCGTCCGGGCCCTTGAAGTGGGCGGCACGCGCTCCCTGTCGGGAAACATCCCGGTACTCAAGATCCGCAAGCCGTTCGCCATCGAGGAAAACGGCGCTTCCGTCATCGTCGAGCCCGCGCCGGCCGGAGAAGGGCTCCGGTTGGCCTACACCATCGAATATCCCCATCCGTCGATCGGCCGCCAAAGCCGCGGCCTGTCTTTGACGCCGGCGACTTTCGCCCGCGAGGTCGCTCCGGCCAGGACCTTCGGTTTCATCAAGGATGTCGAAGCGCTCCATGGCCGCGGATTGGCCCTCGGCGCGTCGTTCGAGAACACCGTTGTCCTGGATTCCGAGGGGGTCATGAACGGTCCGTTGCGCTTCCCCGACGAATTCGTCCGGCACAAACTCCTCGACCTTGCCGGCGACTTGGCCCTCCTCGGCCGGCCTCTTGCCGGCCGATTCACCGCCCACAAGGCCGGCCACCGACTCCATCTCCAGGTCGTGCGTTTCCTTCTGGGCAATCCGGACTTCTGGACAGAGGAATGAAAAATAAGTAAAATAAGCGAACCATCGATTTTGGGAGAACATGCGTGAAAGACGAAAAAACGAGAAAAGACGACTATCAGAAGGCCTTGGGCGCTTATGCCGAAGCCAGCAAGGAATTCCGCAGGCAGAAATTCGAGAAGGCCGCCGAATCGTTCCGAAGCTTCATCGAGAAGTACCCCGCAGAGAGAGAATTGGTCGACCGGGCCAAGATGTATATCGCGATCTCGGAGGAAAAGGTCCGGGAGCCCAAGAGCCCGGTTCCTCTGAAAACGTTCGAGGATCATTATCACTATGGGGTCTACAAGACCAATGCCGGCGAGTTCGAAGAGGCCCAGAAACTTCTCGAAAAAGCCCAGAAAATGAATCCCGAAGAGGGCCGGGTGCACTACGCCCTGGCCGATCTCTTTTGCCTGATGGGCCAGAGCGATGCCGCCCTCGAGCATTTGAAAAAGGCCATCCAGATCGATAAGTTCTTCAGAACCCTGGCTCAGAACGAATCCGATTTCGAACCGCTGCGGGACGACAAGAAGTTCAAGCTCATCACCCGCATCGTCTGAGATGAAACGACCCTTGTTGGCGCTTGTCCTGGCCGCGGGGCGGGGCGGCCGCTTTCGCTCCGAGTCCAACAAGATTCTTCATCCCTTGCTCGGCCGGTCCATGCTCAGACTGGTCTGCGAGACCGTCCAGAGCCTCAAGCCTGCTAAAACCACCGTCGTCGTCGGGCATCAGCGCGAAGCGGTGATGGAAGAAGCGCTCCTGCTCCGCGTCGGATTCGTCCATCAGAAAGTGCCGAAAGGCACGGCCGACGCGGTTTTGGCGGCGAAGAGCATCCTTCGCGAAAACGCGGCCGCCGACATTCTGGTCATGCCCGCCGACCTTCCCCTTATCCAACCTGCAGCCCTGCGGTCCCTTCTCTCCTTCCATCGGCGGCGCGGGAATGCCGCTACGATCCTTAGCGCGGACGTCGAGGACCCTTCGGGATTCGGACGGATCATCCGCGCCGATGACGGATGCGTTCGGATCGTCGAGGACAAAGAGGCGGGCCTTCGCGAACGGGCGGTTCGCGAAGTGGATACGTCGGTTTATGCGTTCAAGACGAGAGATCTGCTGTGGGCCCTTCCCAAAGGCGCGAACAGGAACAAGGCCGGGGAATACGATTTGAGCGACATCCTGGCCATCCTCTCCGCCGCCGGGAAAAAAGTGAAGGCGTTTAAAACCCCGGACTCCCGAGCCATCGTTCAGGTCGATACCCGCCTCGACCTGAGCCGGGCCATGGATGTCCTCCGCGAGCGCAAGATCCGCGAGGTGGCCGAGTCCGGCGTCACCTTCCTAAATCCCGCTTCGACTTGGATCGACCTGGATGTCGAGATCGGCCGGGACACGATCGTTTATCCCTCGGTCGTTCTCGAAGGCCGGACAACCGTCGGCGCCCGCTGCCGCCTCTATCCGGGCGCTCATATCATCAATTCCCGCATCGCCGACGGCGTCACGGTCTTCAGCTCGACCGTCATGGAGGACGTGACCATCGAGGAGGGCGTCACGGTCGGCCCGTTCGCCCGCCTGCGGCCGAAGACCTTTCTCCGCGCCGGCTCGCATGTCGGCAATTTCGTCGAGATGAAGAACACCGATTTCGGCCGGGCGGCGAAGGCCGGGCACCTCACTTACCTCGGCGACAGCGAAATCCACGAGGGGGTCAACATTGGCGCCGGCACGATCACTTGCAATTATGACGGCGTCCGGAAGCACCGGACGATCATCGAAGCCGGCGCCTTCATCGGCTCCGGCACGGAGCTCGTCGCGCCGGTCAGGATCGGCCGGGGGGCTTATATCGCCGCGGGATCGGTCATCACCAAGGATGTCTCCCCGTACGCGCTGGCCGTTGCCCGCAGCCGGCAGATCGAGAAGGCGGATTGGGCCCGACGAAAACGGGAGAAGCGGAAGAGCGAGAGTCCTCCGCGATAGAGGGGCCCCATGTGCGGAATCATCGGCTATATCGGCCCAAAGAAGGTCGTTCCCATCCTCATCGAAGGGCTGAAGAAGCTCGAATATCGCGGCTACGATTCGGCCGGAGTGGCCCTGGTCGATAAAGGCAAGATCCATGTCAAAAGGGTCAAGGGCAAGATCAAGGAGCTCGAGGCGAGCCTGAAGAAGTCGCCTCTGGCCGGGTCCTACGGCCTGGGTCACACGCGCTGGGCCACGCACGGCCGGCCGAGCGAGGAGAACGCCCATCCTCACCGGGACTGCAGCGGCCGGATCGTCATCGTCCACAACGGGATCATCGAGAACTACCTGGTCCTCAAGCGGAAGCTCAAGGACGAAGGCCATACATTCACCACGGAGACCGACACCGAGGTCATCGCCCACCTCATCGAGAAGCATTTCAAAGGATCGCTTGAGAACGCCGTGCGGGCGGCGATCGCCGTCCTGGAAGGCGCGTTCGCCATCGCCGCGATCTCGGCCGACGATCCGGACAAGATCGTGGCGGCCAAGCTCGGGCCTCCGGTCGTCGTCGGCTTCGGCGACGACGAATACCTCCTTTCCTCGGACATCAACCCGATCCTCAGCCATACGCAGAAGGTGGCCTTTCTCGACGACGGGGAGATGGCGATCCTCGAGCCGTCGGGGGTCACGTTCACCGACTTCAAGGGGAACGCCGTCAAAAAAAAGGTCGAGACGCTCGCCTGGAACCCGATGATGATCGAGAAACGAGGGTTCAAGCATTTCATGCTCAAGGAGATCTTCGAACAGCCCGAGGTCGTCCGGGACACGCTCCTCGGACGGACCTCTCTCGATTCGGGGAAGGTCCTGCTCGATGAGCTCGGCGTCAAGCCCCAGCTCCTGAAGAAGGTCCGCAAGGCCGTCCTCATCGCCTGCGGGACGTCCTATCACGCCGGACTCGTCGGCCGGTATTTCTTTGAGTCGCTGGCGAAGCTTCCCGTCGACGTCGAGTACGGCTCGGAGTTCCGCTACCGGGACATCATCCTGGACAAGGAGACCCTCGTGGTCGTGATCTCCCAGTCGGGTGAAACGGCCGACACGCTGGCCGCCCTGCGGGCGTCGAAGGGCAAGTGCGCGGCGGTGCTGGCCGTGACGAACACTGTCAGCTCCTCCATCGCCCGCGAGGCGGACGGCGTCCTCTACACGCACGCCGGGCCGGAGATCGGCGTGGCCGCGACCAAGACTTTCACCGCCCAGATGACGGCACTGGCCCTCATCGCCCTGTACGTGGCCCAGGCGCGGGGAGCGGTGGATAAAAAGGCGAGCCTGGCCTTCATTCAGGAGTTCCAACGGATCCCGCACAAGATGGAGAAGATCCTAGGACAGGCCAAGACGATCGAGGACCTGGCCTTGCATTTCGTGCCGTTCTCCCATTTCCTATATCTCGGGCGGTGGGTGAATTTCCCCGTCGCGATGGAGGGCGCGCTCAAGCTAAAGGAGATCTCCTATATCCACGCCGAGGCCTATCCCGGCGGCGAGATGAAGCACGGGCCGATCGCCCTGATCGATGAAAATATGCCGACCATGGCCATCATCCCCGAGGACCGGGTCTACGACAAGATGCTGAGCAACATCTCAGAGATCAAAGCGCGGCTGGGGTATGTCCTGGCCGTGGCCCACGAGAACGACGCGCAGATCCGTCAGCGCGTGGACGCGGTCATCCCCGTCCCCGCGGCCCATCCGCTCCTGATGCCGTTCCTCACGGTCGTGCCCCTCCAGTTGTTCGCTTATTATATCGCGGCGAAACGGGGAGCGGACGTCGATCAGCCGAGGAACCTGGCCAAGAGCGTGACGGTCGAATAATCCCCCCTCACCCCCCTTTAAAAAAGGGGGAGCATAATCCCCCTCCATCCCCCTTTAAAAAAGGGGGATAAGAATTCCCCCCTTTCCTAAAGGGGGGTGAGGGGGGATTATGTTAAAACTTCAATTTGGCCGAGATCCGCGCTTGACGCGGCTGCTGCCGGCCCCAGACCGATCCGAAGAAGGAAACATCCTGTTTGACGTAGGAGATCGGGATCTGGCTGTTGAGCAGATTAAAGACGTCCAGGCGCACCGAGAGCGAGGCGTCCTTGAGAAATCCTTTGATCGGCACCGCGAACGATTTTTCGAGGGACAGGTCGACATAACTGTGGGCGGGCGTCTCGCGCGTTCCGCGGCCTTCGGGGAAGGCGTAATAGTCGAGGAAACCGGGCACGTAGCCCAGCTTCTCCCAATAATAGCCAGAAATAAATTCGAACGCCGCCGAGCAGAGGATGCCGAACGGCGCGTTGACCATGGCGTTGACTTTGAGGTCGTGGTCGACCGAGTAGGGGAGTTTGCCGTACCATCCTTCATCGCCGATCCCCCGGCCGCCCAGGCCGCCGAACATCCGGTCGTTTTCCGCTTTCACGTCCGCCAGCTCCGGGATGGCCGGGATATACATATGTTTTCCGAACAGGCCGACGTAGTTCGTGCTGCCTTCCTCCTTCCCCCAGCCGCCCGTTTCGGTTTGTCCGGGGTTCGTCCCCTCAGACAGCGCGTGGGAATAGGACGCGTTCAGGAAAAAATCCCGGCCGATCTTGCCGTTGAGCTCGATCTCGAAACCGTCGTAGGACCGCCTTTTGTGTTCGAAGTTCTCGTAGGAGAGCTTGTAGCCCAGCGTTGAACCCGGATCGAAGAGCATCAACGCCTCCAGGAGCTTCTCGGCGTTGGAATGGACATAGCGGGCCTTGACCGCCCAGTCCCGGCCGATCCGCCGGTCGAACTCGAGGAGAATTCGGCTTTGGAAATTGGGCGAGATGCCGCTCCCGACGGCAAACCGCTGCATGGGCAGCCCCCAGTCATAGATCCAGTTCGACGGGTCGTGGATCTCGGCGTCCGAGGGATGGGCCGGCCCGGTCCAGACGTAATCGCGATAGGTCAGACTGCCGCCCGGATTGAAAAAGCCGAGGGGCATGGTCGTGATCGGGTCCGAAAAGCGGCCCCAGGCGAGCTTCAGGATGTTCGCGCCGTCCTTGGTCAGGTCGGCGATCAAGGACAGCCGGGGGGAAAAAAAGTCGGCGAGGTCCCAAGCCCAGATCTTTTGGCCCTGCCCGTCCAGGCAGAGCTGGGTCTGACTGCGGATGCCGGCCATGAGGGTGATGCGGTCCCACGAGACCTTGTCCTTGAGGTAGATCCCGATGCCCCGCGCCGAATTCTTGAAGTTGAAGACGCCGTATTCGCGGAACGTGGTCGGGGTCCCCGCGCCGTTCTTCCAGGTGTCGAAGAAATATTTTGTCCCGTTGTCGTAGCCGTTCCCCGGAAAGGGGTCCTCGTCCCGCCCGCTGAACTCCGAACGGAAGTCGGAGGACAAGTCGTAATACTCGAGTCCGAGGCCGATCTCGTGATGGCCGAACGTCTCGGTCTCGAGATACTTGTTGAACTTGAAGCTGAGGTCCAGACGCTTCTCGTTGTCGGCGACGTTGCCGTAGGAGCTGTGGATGTTTTGGGCCAGGTCGTTGATGAAATACTGGGCCGGGCCCAGGTCGTCGGAGACGGGATGTTTGAACGATTTCCGCTGGACGAGGCCGAGCCCGGCCTCGATGAACGTCGTCGCGTTCAGGATCCCCTTATAGTTCATCCGGACGATCAGGTCTTTGGCGGCGTTCTCCTCGTTCATCTCGGGCAGGCCCGTGCCGCCTTTTTGCGGGAAGGACTTGTCGTAGATCGCGGTCAGCGAGAGGTTGTGATTGGGATTAATCGCGTAGGTGAGCTTGGCGAAGACGTTGTTGCGGCCGGTCGTCTTCTGCCCGCCCGGGATGGAGAGATAGTCCAGGGTGCCGTCCCGGGTCTGCTCGGTGTTCGTGTAATAGTTCTCGGACAGGAAGAACCAGAGCTTGTCCTTGAGGATGGGGCCGCCCAGGTCGAGATACCAGTTGCCGTTGGAAAAATATTCCGGCTCGCTCAAGACCGAAAGCTGGGACTGCCGGCTCGCCTGGAGGTTCTTGTTCATGAAGACGAGGCTCGCCTCGCCCCGGAACTCGTTCGAGCCGCTTTTGGTGACCATGTTGATGATGCCGCCGAAGGCCGAGCCGAACTCCGGGCTGAACGGGTCGGAGATGACCTGGATCTCGTCGAGCGAATCGTAGTTCAGCCTCACTCCGGAGTCCTTGAGGCGAACGCCGCTGATAGCCAGCCCGTCCACGATCCAGGTGTTGCCCTCTTCGCCCTCGCCCCGGAAGCTCGGCTGGCCTTCGGACGCCGTGCCGCGGCGGGTGTTCATCCGGACGCCGGTGACGCCCGGGGCGAACTTGACGGCATCGACGACTGTCCGGTTCATGGCCGGGACCTTGGCCAGGTCCGCAGCGCTGAGGCGATAGGACGTGTCCGTCGAGGTTTTATCGATGAGCGGGGCTTCGGCCGTGACCACGATCTCTTTTTGGAGGGAGGCCAGCGGCATAATAACGGCCAGGCCGGTCGTCATGCCCAGGCGGACGACGACGTTCTCCTGCTTGACCCTGTTGAATCCCTGGAGCTTGAAAGTCAGCGTGTATTTCCCGACCGGCAGGAGCGAAACATGAAAGTCGCCGTCCTTCGAGGAGAGGATCGTGCGCAGGCCTTGGAGCGAGGGGCCGGCGGCCGTGATCTCGACCCCGGGCAGGCCCGCGCCGTTCTCGTCTTTGACCTTCCCTTTGATCTCGCCCGTCTCTATGGCGAAGGCCAATTCCAGGGCGATGACGCAGATGCCGATGCCGGCCAAGATGAGCCGGCGCCGGGATTGACTTCTTTGATGTCGGTTCATGGCAAATGTCCTTTGGCCCTCATTTTAGCACCGCCCCGCTTTACTTTAAAGATAAGTTTGAATATCTTACGGGCAGGGAGGACGGGCGATGAAACGCAGGGAATTCGTCAGGACCGTGGGATGGAGCGCGGCCGCTCTGGCCGCCGAATGAGCGTCGCGAAACGAAAGCGGCCGGGAAAGGCCTCGGTCGCGCCCCGCTCCCTTTTAAGGGTCACCCAGGTCCGTTCGGAATACACCAGCGCCCGGCTGATCGCCACGAACCTCGAGCATCGCGTCGCGGGACGCGTCTTCAAGCGCCAGCCGGGATATCTTCCGGCGGAGATCGATTATCGGATGTCCGATGGAGCGTCCGGGACGGTCGCCGTTCGCGATTATGATGTCCGCTATCTCGATCGCGTTCCCCAGGCGACGGCGATCGAACATCTGGACCTGATCCTCAAGGCCCGTCAGGGGATATCATCCGCACGCCGGGAGCTGGCCCGCCGGACCCTGGAAGTCCACCAGGGTATGTGGCCGCGGTTCTCGGGCAAGACGCTGATCGAGAACGAGTATGTCGTTCCCTACACGACGGCCGGGGAATTCAGCGAAGCCCAGATCAGCAACAAGGGGTCCATCCTCTTGAATCTCTCCCGCCGCGGCTTCACCACCGCGGATTTCAATCTCCTCTCGGCCGGCGCTTATAAACTCGCTCCGACGGCCAGGGAAAAACGGGTTCAGGCCGCCATCCGCAATCTGGAAACCCTCAGCGGCCGGAAGCTCGAGGATCCCGACAATCCTCTCCTCATCGCCATGCGCTCAGCCATGCCGGAATACATTCCCGGGTTCATGCCGACGTATCTGAACGTCGGACTGACGCCGGCCATGTTCCCGGGGCTTCCGCGCCGCTATGGAAAATCGGGCGCGGTCAAGATCCGTTTGAACAACCGGAAGACCATCCTCGAAACATTGGACCCGGATGCGTTCCGGCCGTTCGAAAAGGAGATCCGGCCCGACCTGACCATGACCCAGAATCTCGATCTGGCCCTTCGGATCGAAGCCGCCATCGAGAAGCGCGATCCAGGCCTGCTGTCCAGCGCCTTCGCCCAGATCCTCTTCTTTCTGATAAAAACGTATGAATATTACGACGGCCATATGGACGCCCTCCGCAATTTCATGGTCCGCGAGACCCATTACCCCGCCGTGATCTTCCAGAGAATGGTCTGCAGCGTCATCGACAGGTCGTCCTACGCCGGCGTCCTTTACAGCCGTCATCCCCGTTTGGGGACCGGCGTCTTCCTCCAGTTCGCCCGAGCCGTCTTCGGCGAGGACCTGATGACCGGCCGGCTCCGGCCGGAAGAGCGGCATTTCCTGAGCCGCGAAGAAACGCGGCGCGATTTCCCGGCCGTCTTCCATTTCTGGGACCGGCTGGCCCAGCTCGAGGAAATCTTCCGCGGTCCGGTCATGGTCGAATTCACCGGCGTCCACGGCACGTTCACGGTTCTCCAGGTCAACCCGGCCGAACTGTCCGGAGCGGGCATGGTGACGTCCGTCATGGACATGCATCGGGCCAACAAGATCAGTTCCGATCGGGTCCGGGAGCTGATCAAGCCCTACCACATCCGTCAGATCGAATCCGACGCCATCGACGCGAAATCGCTCCACGTGCTCACCCCGTTTTGCCAAGGCTTGTCGGTGCTGCCGCGATCGGCCGTCACGGGCCGGCTCTATTTTTCCGGCGTCCGGGCCCGCCGCGCGCGCGAGGAACGCAGCGGCGAGCATGTCATCCTGACCAAGGAACGGTTCAATCCGACGGACGCGGTCGAGATGCAGAAAGTCAACGGGATCTGTAGTTTGAGCCCGGCCGCCATCCACGTGGTGACGGCCGCTCAGAACTTGGGGATCCCGGCCTTGCTGAACCTCGAAGGAGATGGCGTCCGGATCGACCACGACCAGCACTTGCTCATCAATCGCGACGGCTTAACCCTGTGCGAAGGGGATTGGATCACGATCTCGAGCCGGAACAAGATCCTCTACATCGGCAAAGCGGTCTACGCGCCGGCCCGCCTGCTCCGCTTCATGGCCGGGGAGAAGGTCGATCTGTCCCCCACGGAGCGGAAGCGGTTCGAGAGCTTGGCGGCCTATTATCGCGAATATCGAAGGATCCTGGAAAATGTGGCCGCGTCCGAATTCGACAGCCTTCAAGACCTGGGCCACTCGGTCCGCTTCGGCCGGATGAGCGCGGATCCCCAGCGGGCGGCCTTCGTCAACAAATGCTTCGACATTAACCGGGAGACGCTCGTCAGGCGCCTGCTGGACGCCACGCTCGGCACTCACTTGATCAACCTCGCGGCTTACGAACTGCTCACGCCCGAGCGCCAGGTCATGCTTCTCCGCTCGGCCCTGGCCATCTGCCTTAAGAAAGGACTCTCCGGTTATCAGGCGGGCGCCTTTGTCATCGGCAGCCTGATCAAGCCGGGCGCCCGGGTCGCGTTCTGGGAAAGCTTCAACGCTCTCGAAGTGGCCCATCTCCTCGACGAATGGGTCCTCCATCAGAAATATCTGAACATCCTGAGCGATCTCGGCGAAAAACGGATCAACCGGGCCAAGGACTACATTCTCTCGCGCGGCCTCGGCCCGCTCCGCGTCCACAAGGGGCTCGTGGCGGAGTTCATGACCCTCAAGTTGAGCCGGGTCGATCTGGCCGAGGTCCGGCAGTGCGTGGCGGAGGCGTTCGATCCTCAGACGGCCGAGGTCGTGGACCTGCTCCTCCGGCCGTTCGCCGAGTTCTATGATTTCGCGGATCCTAGGAGCTTGTCCGCGCTGAGACGAGTCTGCGCGGCCGAAGGGCTGCCGGTGCCTCATCCCGGGGACGTTTAGGGCGGGGTGCGGCCGCCCGCCGCGGACTCTCTTTCTTGAGATCAGGTCGAAAACCCAATTTACAGCCGGGCGCCGCTGTGGTATAGATAAGATCCTGTAAGCGTTGTCCGACGCGCCGTTTCTCCATCGGTCCCGGGCGCATGAAACCCAGCTTTCATCCATATCATTATGAAGCGCGTCCCGGAGAAGGAGAAAAGAAATGACGACGTCGGCTTACCAGGATTACGCCAACGAACTATTGGCTCGGTCCATGTCCGCGGCCAACGCCTTCAAGGGCTTCGACCAGGAGGCCGTGGACCGGATCGTTCACGCCGTCTTCAAGGCCGGCTACGATAACCGGATCGAGTTCGCCCGGCAGGCCTTCGAAGAGACGGGGACAGGCCGCCTCGAACACAAGGTCATCAAGAACGTCTGGGCCAGCCTTCTCGTCTACGAGAACATTAAAAACCAAAAGACGGTCGGGATCATCTCCGAGGACCCGGTCCGGGGGATCGCCGAGATCGCCCAGCCCCACGGGCCCATCCTGGCCATGACCCCCTTGACCAACCCGACCTCGACGACGATCTTCAAGACCCTTATCGCCATGAAGACGCGCAATCCCCTGATCTTCAGTCCCCACGGGTCGTCTCGGAAGTGCTCGCTCGGCGCCGCGGAGGTCCTCTATAAAGCCGCGCTCAAGGCCGGCGCGCCGGAACATTGCCTGCAATGGCTCACCAAAAAGCACCCGGATTACCTGTGGCACATCATGCGCCACCGCGACCTGTCGCTCATCATCGCCACCGGTACGCGCCAGATCGTCAAGGAGGCCTACGGCTCCGGCAAGCCCGTGATCGGGATCGGGCCGGGGAACGTGCCGGCATTCGTGGACGCCTCGGCCGATCTCGCCTTGGCCGCCGATTCGATCGTCCTGTCCAAGACCTTCGATAACGGGACGGTCTGCGCTTCGGAACAAGCGCTGGTCGTAGAGCGGAACGTGGCCCGGCGGCTCAAGCCGCTCCTCGAGGAGCGGGGATGCTATTTCTGTTCGCCGGCCCAGGCCGAAAAATTGGGGGCGATCGCCTTCGATTCCACCAACCACCTCATGAAGGCGGATATCGTCGGCAAACCGGCGGCGTTCGTGGCGAAACGGGCGGGCTTCCGCGTCCCGGCCGGGACGAAGCTGCTCCTTGCGCCGTGCGAGGGGGTGGGACCGGATTATCCGCTGTCCCATGAGATCCTAACGACGATCCTGACCTATTACGAGGTCCCCACCGTGCGTAAGGCTCTCGAGATCTGCGTCAAGCTCAATGCCCTGGGCGGCCGGGGCCACACGGTCAGCCTCTTCGCCAACGACGAGAAGGTGATCAAGAAATTCATCGAACATCTATCGGCGGGGCGGATCTGCATCAACACGCCGGCGACCCAGGGCGCGATCGGGGGGACTTTCAACACGCTGACGCCGTCATTGACCCTGAGCTGCGGGACCCAGGCCGGGAACATCTTCACCGACAACATCACGACAAGCCACCTTTTAAACATCCATCGCGTTGCACGTCGGAGGCTGAACGCCCGTTGGTTCCAGATCCCGGACGCGACGTGGCTCGACCCGCAGGTCGGGGCGGAGGAGATCCTCCGGCGGTTCAACAGGAATTATTGAACCGCGGGGAAGCCTTATTTGTCTTCCCGTGCTTGTCGCGGGGACCTTCGTTTATTTCAGGCAGAGGGTCTTGGCTTTCCTGATCTGGTCCTTCACCCGGTCGGGGTGGGTCGATCCGCTCGTCTTTTTGAGCCTGATCGACCGGGCCGGGTCGAAGATTGCCCGAACATCATCCCCGATCAGAGGATGGAAAGCGCGGAATTCCCGCAGCGTCAGCGCGTTCAGGGCTTTCCTTTTCTTTTCCGCGTAGCCGACGATCTCCCCGACGACTCCGTGGGCTTCCCGGAATGGAACGCCTTTTCCGGCCAAGTAATCGGCCAGATCGGTGGCGACGAGGAAAGGCTCCGCTTTCCTCTCGATTTCCTTTCGATTCGGCCGGATCTTGTTCAGCGTGATCCGGAAGACCTCGAGGATGCGGGCCGTATCCTCCAAGCCCTCCCGCAGAGGGACCTTATCTTCCTGAAGGTCCTTATTGTAAGTCGACGGCAAGCCCTTGACCGTGATGAACAGACGGCTGAAGTGCCCGAACAAATGACCCGCGCCGGCCCGAATGAGTTCGAAGAAATCCGGGTTCTTTTTTTGCGGCATCAAACTGCTCGATGTGGCGATGGCCTCGTCTAGGACGAGGAAGCCGAACTCGCGGCTGGCGAAGATGACGAAGTCCTCGGCGAAGCGGCTCAGGTCGAGCAGCAATAGCGACAGCGCCGAGAGCGTCTCCAGGATGAAGCTCCGGTCAGCGACGGCGTCCATGGAGTTTTCCGAGATGGCGGCGAAGCCCAGGATCTCAGCCAGAAATTTCCGGTCCAGGGGAGCCGTCGTGCCGGCCAGCGCGCCCGTTCCGAGCGGCAGAACGTCGATCCTCTGGAAAGAGTCCCGGAGCCGGCTCTTGGCCCTTTCGAGCGGCCAGAAGATCGACATGATGTAATGAGAGAAGAGGACATACTGCGCCTGTTGAAGGTGCGTATATCCCGGCATGATGATATCGGGGTACTCCTCAGCGAGACGGATCACGGCGCGCTGACATGCCCTCAATGACTCGAGCAGGCGGGGAATCTCCCTCTTCAGAAAGAGCCGTTCATCGGTGACGACCTGTTCGTTCCGGCTTCGGCCCGTATGGAGCTTCTTCCCCGTTTCGCCGATCTCCTCGATCAGCATGAGCTCTACGGCGGAGTGGATGTCTTCGAAGGACCCGAGGTCTGCGCCGGCCTCGATCCGCTTGATGACCTTCGCCAAGCCCGAGGTGATCTTCGACAGTTCCTCAGCCGTTAGGACCTTCGCCCGCCGCAACGCCTTGGCATAAGCCTTCGAGGATGCGATCTCCGCGCTGGCCAGGAAGGCGTCCTCGCGTATGGAGGCATTGAACGCTTCCAGCCGGGGATCCTCCCGGCGGCCTTTGAACCTTCGCTCCCAGACCTTCATCAGCCGTTCTTCATGAAATCCGTGACCTTCTTGCCCTGCTTGGTCATGATCGCGTTGTGGGCCTTGAGCCGGATCGCGTGGATATTGATGAACCCTTCCGAATCCTGCTGGTTGAAACCGCCCTCGATGTCCATGCTCGAGAGATCCTTGTCGTAGAGGGAACTGTGAGATTCCCGGCCGAGGACGGTGACGTTGCCTTTATAGAGGGACAGGCGGACGATGCCGTCGATGACCTCTTGGCTCTTGTTGACGGCGGCCATGAGGAAATCCATCTCGGGCGAGAACCAGAATCCGTTATAAATGATCTCGGAGAACTTCGGCGTCAACATGTCGCGGAGCCGCATGACCTCTCGGTCCATGGCGATCCCTTCGATGTCCATATGGGCCGTCCGAAGAATGGTGATCCCCGGGGATTCGTAAACGCCGCGGCTCTTGATCCCGACGAACCGGTTTTCGACCATATCGACGCGTCCGATCCCATTCTCCTCGCCAAGCGAGTTCAGATATCGGTAGAGCTCGTAGGGGTCGGTTTCCTCGATTCCCTTCGCGGGATCGACAACTTTGACCGGGATCCCATCCTTGAAATGGATCTCGATCCGCGTCTCTTCGTCGGGGGCGTCCTTGGGGCTTTTTGTTCTGGAGAAGACGTGATCGTCCGGCGTCAGCCGGGGGTCCTCGAGGATTCCCGATTCGTGGCTGATGTGGATCAGATTGGCGTCTTCGCTGTAGGGCATGTCCATCGACGCCTTGATCTCGATCCCGTGCTTTTTCGCATAGGCGATCATGTCCGAACGGCCCTGGAACTCGGACAGGAAGTCCTCGTTCTTCCAGGGCGAGATCACCCGGATCTTCGGATCGAGAGCGTAGTAGGTCAGCTCGAAGCGGACCTGGTCGTTGCCTTTCCCCGTGGCGCCATGGGCGACGCAGGGTGCCTGTTCCCGATGGGCGATTTCAATCTGGCGCTTGGCGATCAGGGGACGGGCGAGGGCCGTCCCCAGCATGTAGCGCCCCTCATAGATGGCGTTCGCTTTGACGGCGGGGAAAACGTAATCCGTGACCAGCTCGCGCTTCAGATCTTCGATATAGACCTTGGACGCTCCGGTTTTCAGGGCTTTCTCGCGGATGACCGTCAGGTCCTCGTCCTGACCGACGTCGGCCACATAGGCGATGACGACATAGCCTTTTTCGACGAGCCATTTCAGGATGATGGAAGTATCTAATCCTCCGGAATAAGCCAATACGACTTTATCCATGTCGGCTCCTTTGTTCTGAAGAGAGAGAGGATCGAAAACTGGGAGAGAGCTGCCGGGACCTAGTCCAGGAGCTCTCGCAGGCTCTTCTCGACCGATTCGCAGTTCTCTTTCGTATCCATGACGATCAGGATCGTGTCGTCGCCGGCGATCGTCCCCAGGATCTCCTCTCGCCGGAGGCCGTCGATGAGGCTGGCCACGCCGTTGGCGTTCCCGGGCGAGGTCTTGACCAAAAGCAGGTTCTGCGTGCTCTTGACGCCGATGACGAAGTTCTTGAAAAGGATCTTCAGCCGGCGCCAGACGGAGTCCTCCGCGGTTTTTTCGAAAAGGTCATAGCGATAAGCTCCATGGTCCAGTTGGACCTTGACATAACCCATGTCGTGAAGGTCGCGCGAAATGGTGGCCTGGGTCGTATCGATCCCTCGGCGGGCGAGCTCCGTCTGGAGGTGATGCTGATCCCCGATGCCGTGATTGGAAACGATCTCGCGAAGGATCTGACGCCGTTTTTCTTTTGTATAAATATTCATAATATTGGTATAATTATACAGAAGAGGATGACGTTGTCAAGCTTATTTTCGACAGTTGAAAAATAAATCTTTCTCATAATCTATAAGTTACGGGCTCTGAAAAATTCTTTGTCACTACGCTGTTCATTCTTCTCCTGCCATCATCGTCACAGGCAAGGGCGGCCGCATACCGGACGGCGAACGCGCTCCTGAAATCCCGGCTGTTCATGCCCTTAATATTTTCTCCTTCAAAGTGATCGCCGTCGATAAAGCCCATGTCCAGGGGTAATTTCGGTGATAGTCAACGCAATCACCAAATTGCTTTCAGGCTATTTTTCAAATCCGATTTTTTTCAGCAATTCCTTGTACCACGAGTCCCCATAGAGGCTGTATAACATCGGAAAAGATCTGACATAGACGACTTCCGGCCGGTACCCAATTTTAGATAACAAAAGTCCGTCCGGAGCATTGACAACGCGCCCTCGCCTTGTGTAGTATAAATAACTTGTATAATCATATAATCGCTTTCTCCCCGAGGTATTGCTATCGGGAAGGAAAAGCGGCCTTCTGGCGAATCCTGAGCAATTTTACCTAATGAAGTCTATTCAAATGCGGCGGCGGACTTGTCGTGGATACAGGTAAAATTGGCGGCCGGTTTCAACGGGGGCACCTAATAGTATTTTATAAAGGAGGGACACGATCGTGCTAGTTATCGCTTGTGTCAAACAAGTTCCTGATACGACCCAGGTTAAGATCGATCCGGACACCGGCACCCTGATCAGAGAGGGCGTACCGTTCATCGCCAACCCCTATGATACCAATGCGCTGGAAGAAAGCCTTAGGCTCAAGGACAAGTACGGATTTCGAGCGGTTGTTATTTCGATGGGGCCGCCGAACACCGTCGTGACCTTGAGAAAGGCCTTGGCGCTGGGGACGGACCGGGCCGTCTTATTGAGCGATCGTGTTTATGGCGGAGCCGACACCCTGGCCACGAGCTTTGTCTTAGCGGAAGCCATCAAGCGGCTGGCCCAAGAGGAAGAGGTGGCCATGGTCATTTGCGGCAAACAGACGATCGATGGAGATACGGCCCAGGTCGGGCCCGGAATCGCGACCCGCTTGAATTATTCACAGCTCACTTTGGTCGATCAAATATTGAACGTCGACTTAAAAGCCAAGAAGGTCAAAGTCAGGCGCAAGCTGGAGGGGAGGCACGAGATCGTTGAGGCCCCCTTGCCCGCCATGATCGCGGTGGTCAGAGAGATCAACAGGCCCCGCTATCCGACGGTGCCCATGCGGTTGAAGTCCGAGATTACCGATGTCTCGATTTGGGATAACAAGTTCATGAATCTGCCCGAGGAGCTGGTCGGGCTAAAGGGTTCACCGACTTTGGTGCGCAAGATTTTTTCGCCCCAAAGAGCCAAGGGGGAGATATTGGGCGACGGAGCGAATATGCCCAAGGAAGCCGCCCACTTGTTAATCGACACGTTGATTCAGAAGGATATTCTGGCCGTCTAAAAGGCGCGAGGCTGAACCATGGAAGAAAAGAAAAAGAAAATCAGGAAACCCTTAGGATTCGCCAGGCTCATCCCCAAAAAGTGCATCGCTTGCGGCGCGCGCTGTGAGGTCGAATGCAAGCCGCTGGCGATCATCATGAACGATATCGGCGAACCTATCATTGATCTCGAAAAGTGCACGGGTTGCCAGAGGTGTCTCAAGGTCTGCCCTGTCGACGCCCTCGAGATGTTCTTCACCCCCGAACAATTGAAGCAACTGGAGGAATGGGAATTGGCCAGGAAGGAGGCGGCTGCGGCGGCTCCTGGGGCGGCTGAAGGACGAACCGTTGAAGTAGAGACCAAGGCGGCGGCGAAATTCAAGGAGTACTCGGGCGTTTGGGTTTATGTCGAGCAGACCGATGGGAAACCCGCCATCGTATCCTGGGAGCTATTGGGGGCCGGGGCCAATCTGAGCAAGACCCTGGGCGTCGAGCTGTGTGCCGTGATCATCGGCCACGGCGTGGAAGACCTGTGCCAGGAAGCCTTCGCCTATGGCGCAACCAAAACCTATCTGATCGATGCTCCCGTATTTCGTCACTATCGCACTGAGCCATACTATAAAGCCATTTGTCATCTTGTGCGCAAATTCAAGCCGGAGATCATACTCGTGGGCGCTACCGGCTTGGGAAGGGATCTGGCCGGGGCCGTGGCCACCGACCTCGCCACCGGATTGACCGCGGACTGCACCGGGCTGGATATCGACGACCGGGGATTTTTACTTCAAACCCGCCCGGCCTTCGGCGGCAATATCATGGCCACGATTTTGACGGAGAGAACACGGCCGCAGATGTCCACCGTAAGACCGCACGTCATGACCCTGCCCGCAAAGGACTCTTCGCGCACCGGGATGGTCATCCGTGAATCCCCGGCTATCGAAGAAGAAGATATCGCGGTCAAAATGCTCGAGTTGATCGATGACAGCAAGCATGGACAAGACGTGGATGTCGCCGCGGCCGAGGTGATTGTTTCCGGAGGCCGCGGGATGATGTCCAAGGAGAATTTTAAAATCCTCCAAGCGCTCGCTGATGAACTGGGGGGTGTGGTCGGATCTTCACGCAGCGCGGTCGAGGCCGGCTGGATGCCTCAGGATCGTCAAGTGGGTCAGACCGGCAAGACCGTCCGGCCCAAGATTTACATTGCCTGCGGTATCAGCGGCGCCATTCAGCACCTTGTGGGCATGCAGAGTTCGGATGTGATCATCGCCATCAACCGCGATAAGCAGGCCCCCATTTTCGAGGTCGCTCACTATGGGATTGTGGGCGACCTCTTTAAGATCGTTCCTGCCGTTACCGAGCGGATCAAAGAATTGAGGACGAAGAACGAGCAAAAGTAGGCCCGATCATGATCAACGAACAAAGGCGAAGGTCGGGTCAGCCGGTATTTTGAAGGCCGTTGGGAAAGATAAGACCGACTTGCACTGTTTGGGTCGCAGGTTTGAGGGTAGTTAAGGAGGACATTCATCATGAACCCAGTAAGTGATCTTGGAGCCGTTGGATATATTTTGTTCTGGGGCTTAACCGCCCTGGCTGCCGGAGTCTTTTTATTCAGGGGATATCAGCTTTTTCGATTGATATCCCTCGGCAGACGAAGCGAGAAGTTCGGCCATCTCGTCAAAAGGGCCTTCACGGCACTCGGCCATGTCATCATTCAAAAGTGTCAATTTAAAAACATCACTCGCAAGGACAGGGGCGGCGTGAGTCACCTCTTCATAGCCTGGGGTTTTCTCTTTTTTGTCACTTACTACTTTTTCTTCATCATCATCGCCTCGGGATTCGGCATTTCCGATGTCATGGAAAAAACCAAAATCTACGGATATTACACGTGGGTGATGGATTTTGTGGCTCCCTTTATCGTGATCGGCACGCTTTGGGCGATCATTCGCCGTTATATCGTCAAACCGGCGAGATTGAAGGGGCAGCAAACCGCAGAAGCGTTGATCATCCTGATCACGGTTCTCATTCATCCCATCACCCACGTGGGCAAGATTGCCACGCAGATTGCCGCCGGACATCCTCCCGCGGGCTTGGGCATCCTCACCCCGGCTCTGAGCACGGCTGTGAGTCATCTCTATACCAACGCCGCGACAATAGCGAAATGGCACAGCTTCTGGTTTTGGAGCCACTGGGTATTCGTCCTGGTCGTCCTGGGCATGATCGCATACACGCGCTACCTGCATATAATCGCCGGCGCGCTCAATGACCTTCTCCGGAGGACGCCTCCCAAAGGCACTCCCGAGCGGATCGACTTAAACGACCCCTCGAGCTTTGGAGTGGACCGGGTCGATAATTTCGCCTGGAAACAACTCCTGGACTCGGTATCCTGTGTTGTTTGCGGCTACTGCCAGGAGATTTGCCCTGCGGCAATCACCGGCAAAAAGCTCAATCCCCGGTTGGTTATCCGCGATATTAAGACGAACATGCTTAAAAACGGCCCATTCATTACGAAAAAACAGGCTCCCGTGCTCCCCCTCATCGGCAATGATCAGGAGGGCAGCGTTCCGGAGGAAGCCATCTGGGCCTGCACCACCTGCGGCGGCTGCATGGAAGTGTGTCCCGTTTACATCGAGCATGCCTGGGAAATTATCGATATGCGCCGTCATCTTGTCCAGATGCAAGCGAAGTTCCCCGACGAATTGCTGAACCTTTTTGAGAATACCGAACAGCGCAGCAATCCCTGGGGGATCGCGCCGGCCGACCGCGCGAAGTGGGCCTCGGGAATTGAAACCAAGCCTTTTGAGGCCGGCAAAACCGAGTACTTATTTTATGTCGGCTGCGCCGGCGCCTTTGACGCTCGAAACCGGCACATCAGCCTGGCCATAGCCCGCATCCTGGACGCGGCGGGTATTTCGTGGGGAATCTTGGGTAAGGATGAACTCTGCTGTGGAGACAGCCTGCGGCGTCTTGGGAATGAATACGTTTTCGATCGCATCGCTAAGGACAATATTAAGATGTTCCAGGATAGAGGGGTAAAAAAGATCATCACCGAGTGCCCCCATTGCTTTCATACCCTGAAGAATGACTACCATCAGTACGGTGCGGATTGGGAAGTCATCCATCATGCCGAGTTTATTCGCGGATTGATAAAGGAGAAGCGGCTGAAATTGAACGGGAATGGAGACCTGGGCAAAGTGCTGATTCATGATTCCTGCTATTTGGGACGCCACAACGGAATCTATGAGGCTCCTCGCGAAGTCCTGGCCCAGGCGATCAATCATGCCCCCACTGAGATGAAACGCAGCTTGAATAGGTCTTTTTGCTGCGGCGCCGGCGGCGGACACATGTGGATGGAGGAAAACGTCGGCAAGCGCATCAACCACGAGCGGGTCGAGGAAGCCCTGAAGGAAGACCCGAGGACGATTTGCGTATGCTGTCCCTATTGCATGACCATGTTTGAAGACGGCATCAAAGATTTGAAGGCCGGTGAAAAAGTGCAGGTGCTGGATTTGGCTGAGATTGTCGCCCAGGCACTGCAATAAGCTTTTACTTATTTTCGACAGTTGAAAAATAGATCTATAGCGGGTCCGGCAAAACAAGGGGAGCCCTGTCCATCAAAATTTCCGCTATAATTTGCCTGAAATCCTCTGGAAAATCACAAGCGGTTGCGGGATATCAGGTACCTGACTAATTTCGGTGACAGACAACTCACCCCTCTGATAATCCCCCCTCACCCCCCTTTAGAAAAGGGGGGGAGGAGAGATTTAATTTCGGTAATGCGTCAACTGTAAACGAACTGAACGAAGTGAAGAATCCGACCTTTTGGGTCGTCCTTCGCTTTGCCCAGGATGACAGAATAATCGCCCTTGATAACAGAAAAATCCACGATGAGCAGGAGTCCTGAAGAAGAAGTCCCCTGAAAAAAGCCGGGAAAAAATCAAACCGCCGCGTGGCTTGCGTCGACCCTGGCTTTTTGTTTCTTGTACTCCTTGATGACCATCAGCACCAGCCCGATCCAGACCACGACCAGGATGACGTTCAGAATGGCATAACCCTCGATCTTGGCCGACAGGTACGTGTACCCCAGGAATACGGCCAGGGCGGCGAGGGTATCTCCCCCGCGGACGAAGAACGTATCGATGGCCGCCTTGGCCTTATATTTTTCCTCACGCGTGGTCACAAGGAATAGAGCGCCTTTGGTCGTATTCATAAGGGAATAGTCGGTGCCGTTCTCTATGGACTTGACCCATTTGAGCAGGACGAGGGTGGCGCCGAAGGTGATCAGGGC
This sequence comes from Candidatus Aminicenantota bacterium, assembly GCA_030691735.1. Lineage (GTDB taxonomy): Bacteria > Acidobacteriota > Aminicenantia > Aminicenantales > UBA4085 > JAPKZI01. Next base: position 31,240 of record JAUYDS010000122.1, on the reverse strand, counting down.
ATAGCCGAACAGGGAGATCAAGGGCAGGAAGAGCAGCGCCCCGCTGATCCCGACCCATTTGAATATGCGGGAAACCAGGAAGAGCTGGATGACGATGGTCAGGATGCTGGTCAAGAAATGGTAATTGGCGAAAAATCCATCGACGACCTGGGCTTTGTCCAGGCCGACGATCGTTCCCTCCTTGATGAGCTTGTCGGCAATGTTCGAGATGACCTTGCCGATCATATACTCGCCGTTGGCATTGACGAAGTTATAGATGCCGATGACGAGGGCGACGAGAAGGAGATAGCGGCTCTTGAAGACGAGGCGGAAACCGCCGCCCCGCTTGAGGGGTTCCTCCTGGGCTTTTTTCCGGCGCTCGAGCGCGGGCGTAAGCCCTCCCGGCTCTTCCGTGAGCTTCCGGATCTCTCTCTTATGAATAGAAACGGTCATGAAGATGCAGACGACCAGGATGACGGCGGTGATGAGCATCAGCGGGTAAACGCCCAACGGCTTGACCAGCCAGGTATTGATCTTGGAGCCCACGGGCGCGCCCAGGGTGCCCCCCAGCCAGATCAGAGGAAAGATCCTTTTGCCAATGTCCTCGAGGTACAGGTCGTTGGCGAAGCCCCAGAACTGGGCCACGACCAATAAGTTGAACATCCCGATCCAGATGTAAAAGACGATGCCGATCGTCCCCATCGGGACGCGGACCCAATCGAGGACATTGAAGAGGACGAGGTTGGAGATGAAAAAGAGCGTCACCCAGGTGATTAAAACCTGGCGGGCGACCTTGGAGGAGAGAAGGCTGAAGCCCTTGATGACGAAGATGAGGAGAATGGCCTGGGCGGCTCCCATGTAGCTCTTGAATTCCGGGGTTTTGGCGGTCAGGATGAGGGCGTCCCGGACGGGCTTGATGATGTAGTAGGCCATGAGGATGAGGAAGACGTTCGCGGCCAGAAGAAGCGCCTTGGGCGCTTCGCCCTGGCGGATGTCGGCGAAGAGCCTGAGAGATCGGTAGAACAGGTTGTACTGGACGGGGCTTGACCCGCGGACCTCCGTTGAACCTAAAGCGGCCATTTCCTCCCTCCTTTTGATAGAGCGTTCAGCACTCGATGGAGAAAGGATAATCTCGGTCGGGGACCGAAGTCAATAAGAAGAGCATGCCCGCGATATCCCGCGGGCCATGATGGTTTGACGCGATCCGCTTTAGAAGCCCAAACCTAATCCAAAGCCAAAGGTCAAACCGCCGATATTGACCTTAAAATCGGCCGGCTTCAGGCTGCAGGTGCTGTATTTTATACGGCAGTCCAGGGCCAGGCTCTTGAGAACCCGCATGGAAGTGCCGCCCACGACGCAGAAACCGATATTGCTTTTTTTGGCCTCGCCGAACGCGGCGCTCTTCTCATCGTACATGTAATATCCGAAGCCCGCTCCGAAACAAAACAAGGACGATTCCTATTTTTCTAATCATGGCTGCTCCTTTCATTGAACGGTGACCAGGGCCGGCGCGCCTTCACGGCCGCTGCTCGTGACCGCCCGAACGGCATACTGAATGCTCGCCTGTCCCGCCTTGCGATGGTAGTACTCAATTTGGTCGCCCGTGAGCTCAACCAGCAGCGTCGGAGTATCGCCGCTCATGGTATAGATTCTGTATAGGGCGATGTCCAGCCCCTCGTTGGCCGGGTCGGCCCGCCAGGACAGGATATTGATGTATTCCGCTTGCGAGAAGGTCCGGTTCAAAACTTTTCGTCCCGTCAAGATCGGCCCATAGATGTACCGAAAATAAGCGGAGACGGTCTTATCCCTGTCCATTGTTACGACAAGCGGGTCCGCGCTTCCCGTCGCGTCGCCGCTCCAGCTGATGAAAATACAATAAGTTTTGGGGAGGGGGCTGATTTGGACCTGGGTGCCGGTGGCATAATAATAAACGCCGGGACTTGGATTCGTGGTCCCGAACTCGTTTGACTGAATGGTCAATTTGGGCTTCAGGCGGAAAACGGGCATGATTGTCTTATCGTTATCCATGGTGATCGTCACCGGGTTCTGCGTGCTGGAGATACTGCCGCTCCAGTTGACGAATTCATAATTGATGTTTGGAACGGCCGTCACTTCGACTGTCGTTCCCGTATCATATTTATAGGTTCCAGGGGAAAGAGATGGCGTGCCTCCTTCGCCTGCTTGAATCGTCAAGCTATATTGACGTACAAAATTCGCTTTTATCGTCTTGTCCCGATCCATAAGAATGGTTATGGGGTTGCTTGTCCCGGAGGCGTCTCCGGACCAATTATAAAAGCGATAATTGACATCCGGATTGGCTTTGACGCTCACGCTACTATTTTTATCATATGTGTATGACCCTGGCGTCGGGTTCGTCGTTCCCCCGGAGCTGGATTGGATTGTCAATATTTGTGTTTGAGGTGAACTCTGCCATCCGACTTGGGCCACCGTATAAGAACACAAGGCATTACTGCTGTTTTTCATCATGCAAGCGACGGAACCGCCCGGATTACAGCTCGGATGTTCGCAATTACCGTTCGTAACGGGCCGATAGCTGCTGCATGGAGAACAGCTCGTGCATCCCCCATAGCCGGCCTGATAATATTCATCGCAGGCCCAAAAAATATGTCCCGTCTCATGGGCGTAGGTACTCCAGATATCAGAGATCGACCAGCCATCGTTACGATACAGCATTTGGGAGTAGGGACCGCCCGGATAGGCATAGGCAAAGTAGCCGTCGGTGAAGGTAGAGGGAGCGCCCGAAGGATTATAAGCGAAGAAACATGGATATGCCCAATTGGAACCCGCATAGCTTTTCAGCCAGCCATTAAAGGACGTGACCCGGTCAAATTTTGTTCCAGAAGAATACCCCAAATTTGCCATGATCGCATTAATCCATAGAGAATCTTCGTTAGACCTATGTAGAATGGGCTCATATCCCTGCTTCATCGCCGAACTGTCAGGTGAATAATAATAGATATAAAACGAGACCGAAATGCCATTGGAGCTCCCTCGACTCGCCCACCAGGAGGCCCCCGATAAACATTGATTTATGACTTGATCTCTGGCTGAAGTCGTCCACGTATATAGATTACTGTCGATCGTACCATTACTTTCGACGAAAAAAAGGCAACAAGCGACAGTGCCAGTCATAGAATCGGAATAACCCGGAAAAACGCCTCCGTTCGCCGCGGTTCGGGCCAGCTCGGCATCCCATGCGATATTCTTGTCCTCGAGATTCTTAGCGACCTCGGCCGGGTTGACGAAGGGATGCTCGAGGACATCATTGACCAGCGGATCCCCCTGCCAACGGAGGGAATGATACTGCCGCTCCACTTCACCCGTAACAACCGAATTGAAAAATTTGACCAAGGACAACGAGATCTCGTCCTGGGCATTGAGGGTACCGGCATCGACCTGCTCGTAATGAATGGAATTGATTCCGTGCTTACCGACAAGGAGAGGGGCGATTGTCCGTGGGACCCATCCGAGCATGGCCTTCGCGTTGGAAAAGATCGCGATCGAACCGCCACTTTCCTCGATATATTCCTTAGCATCATTCACGGCATGGAGGTCCTTTTCGTCCAGGAGAATGAGCGTATAGCCCTGCGTCCATTGAAGGGGAAGATGCATGTCGACGAGCTGCCGCTTCTCCCCTTGCTCCTGGGAAAACGCAGGAACAACGGAAATAAACGGAAGAATCGCGAAAACGGCCAGGATAATTCTTCCGCGTTTGCAGAACTTCTGAATGGTCATTGTCCCCTCCTTTTGCGTGCTTAATAAATTATAAAGGATTATCTACTTGGTCCAGGCAATAGATCGTAGACTTTTTTCAGAGTCTCTCCTTCCCCTTATAAAAAGAAAAGTAATTAATAAAAACGAGTATGTCAAATGCGAAACTTCTCTATTCCTTCGCAAGTTCACAATCGCTCAAGGCCCCATATGCTCTAAGAAGTATCAGATATATGAAACAGGCTTGACAATTATGGTGACAGATAACTCAAAAAATATGAATTTTGGGATTGAGTTGACTGTCACTGAAATAGACGTGGCGATCGCCGAGATTTGAATCGTTTGTGGTGATTGCCGCGCTAATCAATTGTCATGATGAACGAAGTGAAGAATCCCATTAGGTTTCGAGTCGTTGGATGAGATCCCTCGAAAGACTCGGGACGACTCTTCGAGTCGGATCCTTCGCTGCGCTCAGGATGACAGCACTGTCTAGAATGACAGAATCGCTCAGGCCGCTCCGGACTTGAGCTTCTCGCCGTACTCGAATCCCTTGTTGAAGGCGTTGAGGTTCAAGTGCTCCGTCCCCTTCGGGACGGACACTTTCACCGCCTGGCGCATCGCCTCGACCCCGACGATCCCCGTGACGGAGGTCATGAAGCCCATCATGACGATATTGAGGACCATCTTCCGGCCGAGCTCCTCGGCGAAGCGGGTGGCCGGGATCGAAAAGTGCTTCAGGTCCTTGCGCAGGTTGTGGGTCTTGACCAACTCCTCTTCCGTGATCAGGATCCCGCCTTCGGCGAGCTCCGGAGAGAATTTCGTGTACGCTTCCTGGGACATGACGATCATGATCTGGGGGGTGGTGATATAGGGATAGGCGATGGGTTCCGCCGAAACGACGATCTGGGCGCTGCAGGCGCTCCCGCGCGCTTCCGGGCCGAAGGCCTGGATCATGGTCGCGTGCTTGGAGTCGTAGATGGCCGCCGCCCGGCCGATGATGTAGCCGCTGAGGATGACGCCCTGTCCGCCGAACCCGCCGATCTTGATTTCCGTTCTGGCCATGGGACTTATCCTTTGTAAGGCGAATACGTATCGCCGAATTTCTGGGCGTAGAAGGCGTTCATGGAGTCGAGATACGTCGGCTTGTCCTTGTCGACGAACTTCCCGACGATGATCTTGCCCTGGAAGCTCAAGCCCAGGGTCTTCGTGTCCGCGCCGTTTTTGATCTCGCTGTTATCTTTGTAGAATTTCATCTGGTCGAGGCCGTCCCCGAGCCGGTTCCTCCGGCTGTAGAGCGTCGGGCAGGGGGCGAGGATCTCGACGAAGGAGAAGCCCCTCTTCAGCAGGGCGTCCTTGATGGCCTTGGTCGCGTGGCGGACGTGGTAGGCCGTCCAGCGGGCGACGTAGACCGCCCCGCACGACTCGGCGAGATAGGGCAGATTGAAAGGCTCTTCGAAATTGCCGTAGGGCGCGGTCGAGGCCGTCGCTCCGATGGGCGTCGTCGGCGCGACCTGGCCGCCGGTCATCCCGTAGATGAAATTGTTGATGAGGATGACGGTCATGTCCACGTTCCGGCGGGCGGCATGGATGAAGTGGTTGCCGCCGATGGCCGTCAAGTCGCCGTCGCCGCTGTAGACGACGACCTTGAGGTCGGGGTTGGCCAGCTTGAGGCCCGTGGCGAAGGGCAGGGCCCGGCCGTGGGTCGTGTGGAAGGAATCGAGCTTCAAGTAGCCGGCGACGCGCCCCGTGCAGCCGATCCCGGAGACGATCGAGACCTTTTTCAGGTCCAGCCCGCTCGTCTCGAGGGCGTGGGCGAAGCAGTTCACCGTCGTCCCGATGCCGCACCCCGGGCACCAGATGTGCGGCATGCGCTCCATGCGCAGGAATTCCTCCACTGTGTTGGTCGGCATGCTCATGTCGATGTCCATGGATTCTTCGGTCATTTCCGTTCTTCCTTCCCGCAGCTCATGATCTTGGCGTAGATGTCTTTCGGATTGTGGACGGCCCCGCCGCCGTGGGAGACGCGCTCGACGCGGGTTCGCCCGGCGACGCAGCGTTCCACTTCGCGGACCATCTGCCCGTAGTTGATCTCGGGGACGACGAAGCACGAGACGTGGTGGGACAGCTCCCGGATCCGCTTGGCCGGGAAAGGCCAGGCGGTGATGAGCCGGAGATGCCCGACCTTGACGCCTTCCCGGCGGGCCTGTTCGATGGCCGGGATGGCGATGCGCGAGGTGATCCCGTAGGAAACGATGACGACATCGGCCCCCGCGGTCTGTTCTTCCCTGCACTCGACGATGGCGTCGGAGTTCAGGCGGATCTTGTCGATCAGGCGCCGGACCAGTTTCTCCTGGGCGGCCGCGGTCATGACGGGGTAGCCGCGTTCGTCGTGGGTCAGGCTGGTCACGTGGATGTTGTATCCGTCCCCGGCTTTGACCATGGGCGGCACGCGGTCCGGCCCGGCCTTAAAGAGGAGGAATCCTTCTTTAGGCCCGTCCCAATAGCGGCGGGGAGTGATCTCGATCTCGTCCGCCGGCGGGACGACGACGCGCTCGGTCATGTGTCCCACGCACTCGTCGAGCATGACCAGGACGGGAACGCGGTACTGCTCCGCCAAATTGAAGGCCTTGATGGTCAGGTCGAAACTTTCCTGCGGAGAGTTGGGACAGAGGGCGATGATGCCGTAGTCGCCGTGGGAACCCCAGCGGGCCTGCATCATGTCGCCTTGCCCGGGAAGCGTGGGGAGCCCCGTCGATGGACCCCCCCGCTGGACGTCGACGAAGACGCAGGGCGTTTCGGTCATCGCCGCCAGGCCGATATGCTCCATCATCAGGGAGAAACCGGGGCCCGAGGTCACGGTCATCGCCTTTTTGCCTCCCCAGACCGCGCCCTGGATGGCGATGGACGAGGCGATCTCGTCCTCCATCTGGATGAACATCCCTCCGATGAGCGGGAAGCGTTCCGCGATCCGCTCCACGATCTCTGTCGACGGCGTGATCGGGTATCCGGCCACGAAGCGGCAGCCCGCCGCGATGGCCCCTTCGGCGCAGGCATGATCGCCGTCAATGAAATACGCGCCGGCCACGACGCCTTTGGGATCTGCTTTCACGTGAATCTCCTACTTTTTCTTTTTCTTGAACAGAAAGCCGTAAATGGCGAAATCCGGACAGAGCAACCCGCACATGTTGCAGCCGGTGCACTTCTCCGGGAGGGTCAGCACGGGGGGATGGTAGCCTTTGGCGTTGTACTGTTCGGAAAGCTCCAAGCAATGGGTCGGGCAGAACTCCACGCAGAAGCCGCAGCCTTTGCAGCGTTCGGCGTTGATGACGACCGACCCGAGACCTTTTTTCTTCTGCTCTGTGTCTGCCATGGGTCCCCTTTAGGATAAGATTACACTTTACGCCGATCCGGGCCGAAAAAAAATGAGCGGCGTTTCAATCCCCCAGCACCGGGGCCATGGGATTGTCCTTCCGCGGGCTCTCCTCGGGCTCGTAGTATTTGGCCTTGTAGACCCGGTCGGCCTCCTTGATCCACAGCCGGAGGAAATAGATCAGGACGGCGATCGAGAACCAGAGCCAGACGTAGAAAACGATGACGGCCATCTTTTCCCTGATGCCGGAATAGGCGGGAACGATCGGCTCCGTTCTCTTGACCTCGGCCTTCTTGGCCGCCGGTTTCTTGGCGGCGGGCGGAGCGGGGGCGGGCTTGGCCTGCTGCGTCGGCGCTGCCTGGGCGGCAACCGCCGCCTCTATCTGGGCTTTGTCCTTGACGGTCGGCGGCACCCCCGATGGCTGGGCGACCGCCGCCAGCGGGGCCAGGACCACCGGGACCATCACCAGGAGATACAAAACGCGGATCTTTCTCATAACAGGCTCCATATGCTGAAGACGATCGCGTAGATCAGGCCGGCGACGCCAAGGTACTGGATGAGCTTGCCTTTCTTCCCTTCGGGCTTGTTGTCGATGAAGGGCAGGAAGAAGATGGCCACGACGGCGATCAGGATGAGCACCACGGCCACGAACTCGCCGGTGACGGGGCCCATGTTGGCCGGGAAGATCTTGAGCGTCTGGAAGAGGAACAGGAAATACCACTCGGGTTTGACGCCTTCCGGGGCCGGGGCCATCAGGTCGGCCGTAAGTTCCAGAGAGGGGGCGAAGGCCAGCGAGATGGTCAGAAGGACGCCGAGGAGGACGAGCCAGATGACGACTTCGCGGAGGATGAAATTGGGCCAGAAGGGCAGGGCCGGAACTTTCTTCTTGGCGATCTCGTCCTTGAGAGGAACGCTCATGCCTTCCTTTTGGACGAGGAGGATGTGGACGGCGAGGATGGCGAAGATGACAAGGGGCAGGATGCAGACATGGAAAAGGTAGAAGCGCGTCAGCGTGTCGCCGGTGACGTCGCCGCCGCCGCGGAGGAACTGGGTCACCCACTTGCCGACCACGGGGATGGCCATGGGGATGTTCGTCCCGACCTTGGTCGCCGACAGCGACAGGTCGTCCCAGGGCAGGAGGTAGCCGGTGAAGCCGAAGACCATCGAGACGACAAGCAGCATCATCCCGGTCATCCAGGTCGCTTCCCGCGGCTTGCGGTAGGATTTGGTGAACCAGATGGCCAGGAGGTGGATCATGACGAAGGCGATCATGAACGTCGACGACCAGCTGTGGACGGAGCGGATGAGCCAGCCCAGCGGAAGCTCGGTCATGATCCGGCCGATGCTGTCCGTGGCCCCTTCGAGGGTCGGTTGGTAATAGAGCGCGAGCATGATGCCCGTGACGATTTGGATGAAGAGGAAGAGGAGGATCGAACTGCCCGTGTAATACCAGAAGGAGTGCTCGTGCTGGGGCACTTCCTTCTTGGTCATGTATTTGAAGATGGGGGTCAAGGCCAATCGGTCGTCGAACCAGGCGGCGAGCTTTTTCATGTCGATCTTCATGTTTTTGCTCCCACGCCCGGCTTGCGGACGAAGAGGTCCTCGCCTTCAACCGACGACTCGAGGCGCCGGAGCGGCTTGGGCGGCGGGCCGGAGACGTTCGTTCCGTTTTCGTCGTACCAGCCGTCATGGCAGGCGCAGAAGAACTGCTTCTTGTCGGGGAGCCAGGCCACGTTGCAGTCGAGGTGGGTGCACACGCCGACCCAGGCGATGAAGGATCCGTCCGGCGCCCGCTTGATGAGCCCGGGCTTGCTGCCCCAAGCGAAGTTCTTCACTTCGCCCGGCTGCATGCCGGAATAATCGGCGAAGACAAGCTTGACCTCGTCCGGCTCTTTGTAGGGCGGCCAGACGAATTTGACGATGGGGCTGATGAAAGAGGCCGCGACGGCCCCCAGCCAGCCGCCGAGGATCGAGTTCAAGAACTTGCGGCGGGTGAAATAGGCGTTGTCGATTCTCATTTTTTCCGTCCAAATAGGTGTTTCGTCCTGTCCACGACCAGCTTCCTCCGGAGGCCCTCGATGCCGTCGGCCGGCCGGACCTCTTTGGGACAGACGTCGTTGCAGCGGAAGACCGTGTCGCAGCCCCAGACGCCGGTCGGATTGTCGACGCGGGCCAGCGCCGACCAGGGGCGCTTGTCCCGCGGATCGATGGCGAAGCGGTAGAGCTTGGCCAGAGCGGCGGGGCCGAGGTAGCGGCCGTCGCGCGTGGCGACCGGGCAGGCGGCGTAACAGCTGCCGCACAGGATGCAGGTGATGAATTGGAAAACCTTCTCCATGTCCTTCTCTTCGACACAGTGACCTTTTTCGGGGACGGCCTGGCCCTCGGGTTGGAGATACGGCTGGATGAAATTGTAGGCGTCCCAGAAAGGTTTGAAGTCGACGATCAGGTCCTTGATGATCTCCAGGTTGGGCAGGGGCTCGATGACGACCACGTCGGTCTTGAGGGCTTCGAACTGCGTCTTGCAGGCGAGGCAGATCGTGCCGTTGATGGTCAGGGCGCACGATCCGCAGACAGCCTCCCGGCAGCTGTAGCGGAAGGAGATCGAGGGGTCCTGTTGGTCCCGGATCTCCTTGAGGACCTCGAGCATAGTGTCCCCGGGTATCGGCGTGTGGATATATTCCTGGAAGTGGGGATGCTCGTCCTTGGGAGGGTCGAACCGGAGGATCTTGAATGTGGTGCTCATGGTCGGCTCTCTCCTCAATACTTTCTTTCCTGAGGCTTGTACTTGTCGACGTTCACTTCCCGATAGGACAGGACGGGGCCTTTGTCCGAATAGGAAGCGAGGGTGTGCTTCAGCCAGTTGTCGTCGTCGCGTTTGGGGAAGTCCGTGCGGAAGTGGGATCCGCGCGTCTCGGTCCGTTTCAGCCCGCCGAGGAGGATCGTCTCGGCGAGGTCGGTCATGTATTTGAACTCGATGAGCGTAACGAACTCCTGGCAGAAGCGGGTGCAGCTTCCGTAGATGTAGGAGTCCCGAGAGGCCTCTTTCAGCCCGGACAGGCCGTCGAGGCCCTCCTGGAGTTGTTTGCCGTCGCGGAAGATGCCGGCCTTATCACCCATCAGGATCTTGAGGTCGTTCAGGAGCTGATAGACGTTGTGGCCCTTGTCCCGTTTCCTGATGCTCTCGAACTGGTCGGTGAGGGTCTTGGCTTCCGCTGTGATCTCGGCGTCCCGCGGGCCGGCGAACCCGCCCTCGTTGATGAATTTCGAGGCCGAGACGCCGGCGATCTTGCCGAAGACGATCGCGTCGAGGAGGGAGTTCCCGCCGAGCCGGTTCGCCCCGTGGACGCTGACGCAGGCGCATTCGCCCGCGGCGTAGAAGCCTTTGACGAGAGACGCGCAATTCTTATCGACGTCGATCCCGCCCATGGAGTAATGCTGGGCCGGCTGGATGGGGATCGGGGTGTCCGCGGGATCAATCCCGGAGAAGTTGATGCAGATCTCCTGGATGCCCGGGAGCCGCTTTTCGATCTTTTCCCGACCCAGGTGCCTGAGGTCGAGGTGGACATAGGCATTCTCGAAGCCGTTGCCCTTGAGGATCTCGGTCGTGATGGACCGGGCGACGATGTCGCGAGGGGCGAGCTCCATGGCTGTCGGGGCGTAGTCTTCCATGAAGCGCCGGCCTTTGTTGTTGACGAGGTAGCCGCCTTCGCCCCGCGCGGCTTCGGTGATGAGAATGTTCTTTCCGTAGAGGGCCGTGGGATGGAACTGGACGAACTCCAAGTCCTTGAGCGGAATGCCCGCCCGGTAGGCCATCCCGATGCCGCTGCCGAAGTTGATGTAGGCGTTCGTCGAGAGCTTGTAAATGCGGCCGTAGCCGCCCGTGCCGAAGATCACGGCCTTGGCCGCGAAGGGTCGGATCTCTCCCGTGGCCAGGTCGTAGGCGACGAGGCCGACGCAGCGGCCGTCGCGGACAACGATGTTGGTCACGACGATCTCATCATAGATCGTGACGTTCTTCCTGATGCATTGCTCGTAGAGAGTGTGAAGGAGGACCTGTCCCGTCCGGTCGGCCGCGTAACAGGTCCGCGGGTATCCCGCGCCGCCGAAGGGGCGCTGGGCGATCACGCCGCCGGGGAACCGGCTGAAGGGGACGCCCCAGTGGTCGAGCTCGTACATGGTCGGGATGGCCAATTGGCACATGAGCTCGGCGGCGTCCTGGTCGGCCAGATAGTCGCTGCCCTTGATCGTGTCGAAGGCGTGTTTCTCCCAAGTATCGTCCTTCGCGTTGGGGTGATTGGCCAGGGCGGCGTTGATGCCTCCCTGGGCGGCCACGGAATGGGATCGGATCGGGTGGACTTTAGAGAGGACCGCTACGTTGAGCTTGGGGTCGGCGGTCAAGGCCGCGGCCAGGCCCGCCAGCCCCCCACCGACGATGAGGATATCGTGGCTGACCATAGCTCAGTAGTTCCTGGTGTAGTAAATGACCAGCAGGGCGGCGGTGGTGGCGGTGCCGAGGCCGGTGAAGATCCAGAAGAGGAGCTTCTCCTTGCGCACGCCGCAGTCGATGATGAAGGTCCTCAGTCCGTAGAAGGCGTGGTAGACGCCGGCCACGATCAGGAACGTGTCGGTGAGAGGATTGGCGTGGAGGACAAGGGCCCAATCGGGCTTTTGCCCCTTGGTCATGAGAAAGAAGGAGGTCAGGAATTTGATTCCCAACAGAAGGATGAGTAACAGGCCGCTGATGCGATGGAAAACCCATATAAACATATTTCCCTTCCCTTACCGTATAATTATCATGCGGAGCATGATCGGAGCCTCCCTAAAGGTTGTGATTCTATCAAAATAAAAATGTCAAAACAATAGCGCTGAAAATAAAAAAAATGGGGACACTTGTCGTTTTTGCCCCCTTTGCGGCTGTGATATAATCCGGCCCACGACGTGCGCGGAGGGAAAAATGCGAACATCGAAGGCATTCGCGTCCACATTTCTGGCGTTCGTTCTTCTCGGCGCGGGCTTATCCGCTCAAACGCTCAAGCCGGGGGATTACACCGCCCGTCTCGTCGGGCACGCTCATATCGACCTGAGCTGGCTGTGGCGCTGGGAGGAGACCGTGCATGACGTCGCCGTCGAGACGTTCAAAGGAACGCTCGTCCAGATGAACAAGATGCCCGGCCTGACGTTCGCCCAGAGCCAGGCTGCGATCTACGAGGCCATCGAAAAGGACTATCCCGAGCTGTTCCAGGCGATCAGGGACAAGATCAAGGAAGGGACGTGGGTTCCGGTCGGGGGGATGTGGGTCGAACCCGATTTGAACATGCCCGACGGCGAAGCCCTGGCCCGCCAGCTCCTCTACGGCAAAAGATATTTCCTCCAAAAGTTCGGCGTGGACGTAAAGGTCGGCTGGAACCCGGATTCGTTCGGACATAATTGGCAGCTTCCCCAGATCCTGGCCAAGGCCGGACTCAAGTATTATGTCTTCGGTCGGTGCGCGCCGGACAAAATGCCCGCCTTTGTCTGGCGGGGCAAGGACGGATCGCAGCTTCTCTCGTACGTTCCTCAAGGCTGGTACAACGTCGGCTTGAAGAACGGGATCAAAGACGTGGTCCTCGAGGCGGCCAAGATTTCGCCCCTCAAGGATGTCATGATCCTCTACGGCGAAGGGGACCACGGCGGTGGCCCGCGGGACTCGGACCTGGAGGCGATCCGGAGATTCGGAAAGGACAATAACCAGCCGCGCCTGGAATTCGTCACTCCGGAAGATTATTTCAAGATCCTGGAGGCGCAAAAAGCCGGACTTCCGTCGTTCGGCGACGAATTGAATTTCACCTTCCCCGCCTGCTACACGACGCAGGCCGAGACCAAAAAGAACAACCGGAAAGCCGAGGGACTGCTCGTGACCGCGGAGAAATTTTCCGCTCTGTCCGTGGCCCTGGGACTCAGGGACTATTACCCCGAGCGCGACATCGACGAAGCCTGGAAGATCGTCCTCCGCAACCAGTTCCACGACATCCTGGACGGCTCGAGCATCGGTCCCGTTTACGATGAGGTCCGCGATTTTTATAAAACGGCCATGGACCGCGGCCAGCGGGCCCTCGATTTTTCTCTGGAAACGATCACCAACGATATCGACACGCGCGGCGAAGGCGTTCCCGTGGTGGTTTACAATCCTTTGGCCTGGGAGCGAACGGAACCCGTGGTCTGCCGCCTGCCCCGGCAGGTCACTCTTGGAAGGAAACCCTTTGAACGGGTTTCCTCCCAACGGTCCGGCGGGAAAATCCCGCCGTCCCTGCCTTCCTTCCAAGGAGCTTTGGGCCACGAATTGATCGGGGAGGGAAAATCCGGCGCGTTCAAACTCGTCGACGCCGACGGCGCCGAGATCCCCTATCAAATCCTTCCGGAATCGTCTCCGGGCGCTCCCCTGACGGCGCGCGTCGTTTTCATCGCCGGGCGCGTGCCGTCCTTGGGGTACAAGATGTTCAGGGTCCTGCCGGCCGATCAAGCCCCCGCGTTCAAAACGGCGCTCACGGCCGGCGCGGACGGCCTCGAAAACGAATTTTTCAAGGTGAGGATCGATCCCAAGACGGGATGGCTCGCCGGCATTTTGGACAAAACGAACGGCCGAGAAGTTCTCCAAGGACCGGGCAACGTCCTTCAGGCGATCACGGACGAGCCCCAGAACATGTCCGCCTGGGAGCTCGGACTGAAGGATCAGGCCGGGGCCATCGGCGAGGACGGCGCGCGGATCACGCTCGTCGAATCCGGGCCGGTCCGGGCCGTCATCCGCGTCCGGAGCAAGTTCCGCCGCTCGTCGTTTACCCAGGACATTATCCTCACCGCGGGCGTCCCGCGGATCGACTTCAGGACCGGCCTGAATTGGCAGGAACGGAATCTGATGATCAAGGCCGCTTTCCCGCTGAACTTGAAGACCGACAAAGCGGAGTTCGAAATCCCTTACGGCTCTATCTCCCGCAAGACGGACGGCACGGAGGTCCCCGCGATCCGCTGGGCGGATGCGACCGACGAATCCGGCCGCTTCGGCGTCGGCCTTCTCAATGACCGGAAATACGGCCACGATATGAAGGGAAATGTCCTCCGGCTTTCCGTCGTCCACGGCGCCACGACTCCCGACCCGGAGGCCGATCGGGGCTCCCAGGAGCTTTATTACTCGCTCTATCCCCATCGCGGCGATTGGAAAGAGGCCCAAACGGCCCGGCGAGGCTACGAATTCAACAATCCGCTTCTGCCTCGCCTGGCGATGTCCCATCCCGGGTCGCTGCCCGCGAGCCGGGCCTTCGTCACGGTCGGACCGGAGAACGTTTTTCTTTCGGCCTTGAAAAAAGAGACGGGATACTACAGCCGCGGCCTGATCCTGCGCGTTTATGAAGCCTTCGGCCGGAAGACCGAGGCCCGGATCGAATTTCCCTGGCCGGTGATGTCCGCGGAAACAGACCTGATCGAACGGCCCCTGGCCAAAGAAGAGGGGAGCGGGGCGGCGCTGACGTTGACTTTGAATCCCTTCGAGATCAAGACGGTCCGCGTCCTTCGAAAGTAAAATCGATAGCCCGAAGGGACCCCGGCGTCTTAGGGGCTGACTTCGGAACTTTGACCCAGCGTAACGAGTACGCGTCCCGTATCTCCTTTATCCCATCGGCGGGAGGTTGACTTTTTTTCTAAAAACCTGTATAAAAAATAGCCCATAAATTTTAGAGGAGAGTACTCATGAGAAGAGTAGTTATGCTTTTGACCTTATCGGCCATAATCGTCATCGCCGCGGGAATTGCCATATCCGCCTCGTCCGGCACTCCTGGAACGACATCGTCCCAGGTCGTGCCAGCCCCGATCGTCGAGACTTACCAGCTTACGTTTGCCGGCGCAAATCAAAACTATCGCCATCCCGCTGTTGCCGAGGACTCCAAAGGAAACCGTCTGGTTATTTTCAGAGGCCCCGAGGGCAACAAATATTATTACGTTTACTGCGAGAAAGGCGGGACTTGGAGCTCCCCAAAATCCATAGGCAGCCAGCCGTCTCTCGTTAGAAGTCTCTACGCGTATATCCATGTCGACAGCACCGACCGCTTTCATTGCGAATGGGAGCACGCCAACGGAGCCGTTTACGCCTCGTTCCGCGACGGGATTTGGACAACCCCCTTCAAGATACCATCGATCGGAGTTTATGATCAGACGAGCGGGATGGCCGTGCGCTCCGACGACGAGGTGGTCACCGTCGACTGCGAGGTTCTCGGTTATAGCAAAGACATCTGGGTCCACGCCAAGGGAAAGAATGAAACCCAATTCCGGGCTCAAAAAAACCTGACCAGGGATCCTGCTGAAGGCTCGACCCAGCCCCACCTCGCCGTCGACTCAAAAGACAATATCTGGGTGGTCTGGAAGAGCGACTACCATCTCCCAGGCGTAGAGGAGAACCTGGTCATTTACTTGGCCCCGTTTGATAAGAACTACAATGATGGGGACATCGACTGGCTGGTCGTTTCATCCAACCCGGGCTGGGCCTTCCTGCCTCAGGTTGCCGTCAACAGCGAGGACAAGGTGATGGCCGCCTGGGCCCAATCCACCAGCGGCCAATACCTATCCAGGCTCTATGATCCCGCGACCAAGAAGCTGGGCCCTATGGTCTCCCTCGATATCGGACTTTGCAGGAATCCCTGGCACACCTTCTTTTCGAAACTGACCGACCGCGGCAAGGATTTCTACATCGCGGCCATATCTCCCGCAAGGATCCTCTACCTCCTGAAATTCGACGAAGCGACATCCAGATGGATCCCGGTCGCCCAGGTTTCGGATAGACCTGTCGAAATGATGTCTATATATTCCGGATACGACAGGATGCTCGTCGCTTGGAATTCTTGGGAAGAGCCCTCCAACGTCTTCCTGACGGCCGTGGAGGTCGAACCCCTCGGCCCCCCGCAATCTACGTTGACGGTTCAATCCAGCTCCGGAGGAACAACAAGCCCGGCTCCGGGTTCTTATAAATACGATCGCGGCAGCAGCGTCAGCGTCAGCGCCATCGCGGACGCCGCCTATGGATTCACGTCTTGGTCGGGCGATGCTTCCGGAAATTCCAATCCCATCACCTTCACCTTGGATCGCGATATGACGGTCAAGGCCAATTTCACCCTCCAACAAACGTTGACGATCCAAGCCGGTGCCGGCGGAACGACAGACCCGAGTCCGGGTTCATATCGGTACAATAAGGGCAGCAGCGTCAGCATCAGGCCCCTTCCGGACGCCGCGTATCGGTTCATTTCGTGGTCGGGAGACGCTTCCGGAGAGAGCTCTCCCCTCACCGTCACGCTGGATCGCGACATGACGGTCAAGGCCAATTTTCGTTTGCGGGTCCAGTCCCCCATCAACCTCAAAGTGGAGAAGAAGATCGAGCGCGGTTTCTTCAGCGGCTATTACCTCAACGTTCTCTCCTGGGAGGCCAATCCCCAGAACAGCGAACATGGGGTCGTGATCGCCGCGCAACGAATTTACCGAAAACTGCCGACCGAGAGCTACCCTCAATGGACGCTTCTCGCCGAGGTGGCGCCGGGTATCCTGACCTACGTGGACCGCAACGTGCCCAGAACCAGCGGTTACGTCTACGCCGTCACGTGCGTGGACGCCAACGGCTACGAAAGCTCGATCTATTGAAGATCGTCTGACGAAATGAGGACCATCATGAAATCAACCTTGCTGATATGCCTCTTTGCGGTCTTCCTGATCCTGGGGCCGGCGACGGCGGCTTCCGCCGCCCCGGACGAGACCGGGGTGGACCAGCCGAGGTTCCGGGCCGGGTTCTATTGGGAAGGGCTCCAGATCGACGACAAGAACCTGACGAGGTTTTACGGTCATTCCCAGAAGAACGTCCCGGGTTTCGAGGCTTCCGCGCATACTCTGTACAACATCGACGTCTGGGTCTCCTACCGCATCTACGGCGAAGAAACGAAGACGACTTATGAGGGCCTCGCCGACAAGTTCCGGCTCAACATGGCTTCCTTCGGCGTCCTCTATCGCCTCTTCTCAACCGCTCGCTTCGAGCCGTTCATCGGCGCCGGGCTCGAGTCCTATTCCTACTCCGAGACGATCGAGGGGACGACCGACATCAAGGGGGCCAGCGGCAACGCCGTCGGTTTCCACATCCAATTCGGGACGTACGTCAACATCACCAAGTTCCTGGCGGGAAAGGTTTTCGTCCGCTTGAACGATGTCATAAAGACGCTGGACTACCCGCTTCCCGACGACAGCACGAAACTGAACCTCGGAGGCAAGGAATTCGGCATCGGCCTCGTGGCTCGATTCTAAGACCCTCCCGCGAAAAGGACCTTCAGAACCCGGGGAGAGGTCTGGACTCCCTGATCATGACGCATCTTTTTGATTTTCGCCGTTCTCCCCTTTATCATTAGAATCTTGACTTTATCTCTAAATACTTGTATTTGTATAAAAGATAAAAAAAAGAAGGATAATTATAATGAGAAGAGCCATTTTTCCTGTGGTCCTTCTTATGGTCATATCCGTGATCATCGCGGGGATGGTTATAGCCGCCTCGTCCGGGGCGCAGGACCCGACAACCGCCATGACCATGAAGCCCGCCGATCAATGGACCGGCACGGCCGGAACGACGCGGCCCCAGGTGGTGGAAGCTCCGATCATCGAGACCATCAATCTCACGGGCAACCTGGGCGGCAACAATCGCTATCCCGGGGTTGCCGAGAACTCCAAAGGCGACCGCCTGGTCGTCTTCAGGGGCAGCGATAACTTTTTTTGGTACACTACCTGCAAGAAAGGCGAGGCCTGGAGCTCCCCGGCCAGAATCCCCAAGCAGCCTAATATCAGTATCCAGGAAAAAATTATCAGTAATGTGGATGTAGAGGCGGACAGCACCGGCCGCTTTCATTGCACCTGGGATGAGCCCCAAAACTTCGCTGTCTACGGTTCGTTCCTTGACGGGGTATGGACAACGCCCTTCAAACAACAGATGTCCGGCAAGAACGATATGGGGACCACTGTCGCGGTGCGCTCCAACGACGAGGTGCTCACCCTTAACAGCCAGATCATCCCCCCCGGCTATCTGACCAAAAACGTCTTCCTCTACGCCAAAGGAAAGACCGACTCCCAATTCCGGACCCCCAAAAACCTGACCAACGACCAAGAAGGCTCGTGCCAGGCTTGGTTCGCCGTCGACTCCAAAGACAATATCTGGGTGGTCCATAAGAACGATTACCAATATAATCCGAATCCCGCAGAAGATGTCCTGGTCATCTTATTGAGCCATTGGGACCAGAACAACGATGCGGTCGACATAGACCCAATGGAGGGCTGGCAGCTCGTTTCCACCAGCACGGGCTGGTCCTTTTGGCCCACGGTCGCCGTCAACAACGAGGGCAAGGTCATGACGCTCTGGGCTTTTCCCACGGGTGGCGACTACCAGGCCAGGCTCTATGATCCCGCGGCCGAGACTCTGTCCTCCCGGATCCCCCTCAATACCGGCCTTTCGATGAATCCCTGGTGCACGTTCTGGTCGAGGCTGGTCGCGCACGGCAAGGATTTCTACGCGGCGGTCATGAACTCCGGAAGGATTCTATTCCTCTTGAAATTCGATGAATTGACGTTCCAATGGATCCAGGTCGCCCAGATCACGACCGGCGCGGTCGATAATTTCGACTTGTATTCCGGGTACGACAAGATGCTCATCGCCTGGGGCGAAGTCAACGAGCCCGCCAACGTCTTCCTGACCACCGTGAGTGTCGACCCCCCCGGCCTTCCCAGACAAGCGTTGACGATCCAAACCGGTACCGGCGGAACGACGGACCCTAGCCCGGGCGTCTATCGCTACGATAAAGGCAGCAGCGTCAGCATCAGGGCCATTGCCGACGCCGCCTATGGATTTGCGTCTTGGTCGGGTGACGCTTCCGGAACTGCCGCTTCCATCACCATCACCTTGGATCGCGACATGACGGTTAAGGCCAATTTCACCACCCAACAAACGTTGACGATCCAAGCCGGTGCTGGCGGAACGACAAACCCGAGTCCGGGAACATATCGGATCAATACGGGCAGCCGCGTCAGTATCAGGGCCATAGCGGACGCCGCCTATGGATTCACGTCTTGGTCGGGTGATGCCTCCGGAAATGCCGCTTCCATCACCATCACCTTGGATCGCGATATGACGGTCAAAGCCAATTTCACCCCCCAACAGACGTTGACGATCCAAGCCGGCGCCGGCGGAACGACAAACCCGAGTCCGGGAACATATCGGATCAATAAGGGAAGCAGCGTCAGCGTCAGGGCCATTGCGGACGTCGGGGTTGAATTCACGTCTTGGTCGGGAGACGCTTCCGGAACGACCACTCCCGTCACCGTCACGATGGATCGCGACATGACGGTCAAGGCCAATTTTCGTTTGCGGGTCCAGTCCCCCATCAACCTCAACGTGGAGAAGAAGGTCGAGCGCGGTTTCTTCAACGGCTATTACCTCAACGTTCTCTCCTGGGAGGCCAATCCCCTGAACGTCGAACAGGGAGTCGTGATCGTCGCCCAACGAATTTTCCGGAAGCTGAGGACCGAGAGCGACACTCAATGGGCCCGTCTCACCGAAGTGGCGCCGGGCATCCTGACCTACGTGGACCGCAACGTGCCCAAAGACAGCGACTACGTCTACGCCGTCGCCTGCGTGGACGCCACCGGCAACGAAAGCTTGATCTATTGAAGATCGTCTGACGAACTTTTGCGGCCATTTCCAGCTCTTGGCCCGATAGAAACGAGATCATGGCGATGAAAACCGCGTTATCGACGGCGGCCGGGGCCCCGGGCTTTGCCCGGGGGTCCACCTCCGCCGTACTCGCCCGTGGATACAAGCCACGGGCGAGTGGCGAGCCGAAGACTCGTCCCTTGACCGCCTGGAAAAAGGGGCTCGGCTTGGCTTTGATCCTGATCCTTGCCGCCGGTCTGCGGCTTCAGCACATCAAGGCCGATCCTCCTTTGATCCTGCCCGCTCTTTCCGGCAGCGCCGGCGTCTACTTCGACGAGGGTATCTACTGTCACAATGCCCGGAACAAGATCCTTTTCGGCCGCTGGATCATGGACGAGTGGAATCCCCTGGTTTATAACGCGCCCCTGACGATGATCTATTTTCTGGGCTTCAAGCTGTTCGGCATTTCGATCGTTACCGTCAAGGTCATCAACATCCTTTTCAGCCTGCTCGGGATCCTCCTCTTTCACGCCGGCCTTCGAACCTACATGTCGTCCGGCCAAGCCCTGGCCTTGAGCGGGCTGTTCGCTTTGGATTTCTACGGACTGATGTACAATCGCATTGGCCTTCTGGAGAATTTCTCGAGCCTCTGCTTTTTGCTGAGTTTCTATCTTTTCGTCCGGGCCAGAGGCCGCCAGGGCATGACCTTTCTTCTGGGCTTGACCGTGACGTTAACCGCCCTGTCCAAGTATCTGTTCCTCTATTTTTTGATCTCGACGCTGCTGGCGGTCGCCTATCAAGCCTGGCGGCGGTCCAATGTCCGTCTCCTGATCTCTTTTTTAGCCGGCGGATTGGCCGTGGGTCTGCCCTGGTTCTTGGGCATCTATTTACCCTTCAGGGCGACATTCAGCAAAATCGGCTCCGGCTGGGGAATGCTCTCCCTGCCGCGCTCACTCTCCCAGGTGTGGAGCAACCTTGTTCAAAATCCCCTGTCTCGATACATGCAACTGCTTCCGGTAGCGGCCTTGCTTTTGATCCTGTTCGGAGGACTGATGCTCTTGAAACTCCTCCGTGCCAAAGAGGCCGACCGGCTGCGCGAGCTTGATCTTTTCCTCTTCCTCTGGATCGCCGGCGCCGTGCTGTCCATGGGGATCCTGAACTATCGTCCGCTCCGCTATTATTTGCCCCTGTGGCCGGCTCTCTACCTGGTGATCTCGGTATTGATCAGGGACCGGGATTGGATCCGGACCCAAAGCCGCTGGTTCTGGCCGCTGACCGTGATTCCGGCGGCCCTGTTCATTCCGCTTGGCCGGTACTTGACGGCGAGGCCTTCGGCTTTTTTCATTTTTCCCCTCGGCTTGCGCGCGCTCATTTATCTTTCCCTTGCCGGCATCGTTCTCTATTTCATTTTCCGTTCGCCGGCCCTGAAGAGATCTCTTGAGGGACTGGTCCTGGCCGTCATGCTGGGAACGTCTCTTTTTCTGTATGTCGGGAACTTCTATCTCAAACCGACCTATCAACTGGAAGCCGCGTCTCGATATCTCGAGACTCTGCCCGCCGGCTCGGTGCTCATGGGTCAGGAAGCGCTCCGGTTGACCTTGGAGACTCCCTTCAAGGCTTTCATGGCCTATGAAAACTGGTTCAATGACCAGGATCTCTTCAATCGGTACAAGCCGACGCATCTCATTGTCCTCGACAAGTTCGGAGACATGGAACTGGGCTGGATCCAACGGAAATATCCGGAGGTCGCCCCCCGCCTCAAATCCGTCCACAAGTTCCCGGTCTGGAACACGACGATGTCCCTCTATAGCGTACAAGAATGATCGCGGATTCTTTTTTCCGGCCGCGGCCTGCGTCGCCATGGTCTATTTCAACCTGCGGACGAAGCGTCGCGCACTCACCGGCCGGCGACGGCTCTTCTCCCCTTAATTTTGGGGGGATCTCCTCAAAGGCTTGCGTTGAAAGATTTCTATTTGCGGATTGATCTTGTCAAGGTTGGTGACAATCATTCTTTTTCCGTTTTTGTAGATATCATCCCGATCAAGCAAAAGATATTTTGAGCGCCAACGATAGCCGAGGATCCGCGCATAAGGGGAAGACTCGCGCCGCAATTCGCCGTAGAACTCGGAATTCATTCTTGTTTGCAGGTCTGCGTTGATGACAAGATAATCGGGGTTCAAGCGTTTAAGTTTTTCCATGGAAATCATTCGAGACGGATAAAAACAATTTTGGCAGTCCCAAAGATAATCTCTCGGAAGAAAGACGCGATCGTCGGCCAGGGCAATCGAGGCTTGAGGGGGGAGGTTCTCTTTTATCCAGGCTTCGACGTGATACCGCGAGTCATTGACCATGGCGAGATCCACGGATAGGGCATACCAGACGCTATAAACGCCGGTGACGCTGAGAAGCGCGAGACCGACAAGCCTTCCGATATGACGAGATCGGAGAATATCCGCTCCGAATTTTCCTCCGAAAAACGTGAAGATAATGCAAATGGCAAGAAAGTAGCGATCAAAGTCATGGAGGATGACGTTGATAAAGAAAATATCGTACGAAATCACCGGAATCAGAAGGGCGAGCAGGAGATAATTCTTTTTCTGTTGGAGAAGCGCATATCCTAGGCCCGCGCAACAGAGAAGGAAGCTTGGCCATCCGAACGAAAATAAGAGATGTTTGACGCTTTGCCATGTCATGCTGGCATGACCGGCGACGGTATGTGTGTAGTTGGAGTAGATTTGAGCCGGGCCGGCAATAAACTTGAAATGGGCGATAAAACCGTCCCAGTTGAAGAGAAGATTCTGCGTCAGGATGAAGACGAGCGCCCCGGCGCCGAGAGCGGCAAGGTTCTTCCGGTTGATCAGCGTCGCGATCCAAGAGGCCGCATCATTCCGGCGTTTTTCGAAGGCGTAGCGCGACCAGAGAATCGGGAGGGGCGCAAGAACATAGAATCCGTAGGCTTGATCTTTCGTGCAGACCGCCAGTGTCGCTGTCGCGGCGAACCATAGATAATCCCGAAGACGATGATTTTTAAGGATGCGGATATAGAAAAAAAGCGAACAGATGACCCAGAACACATAGGGAACATCGACATTGGCGGTTTTGGCATAATAAACGAACGGCGCAATGCCCATCGTTAAGCCGCCGGCGATCAACGCCGAGAGTTCATCATAAATTTCCCGTCCGCATAAATACACCAGCAGGACGATTCCTGCACCCATCAGAGCGCTGAGGATCCGTCCCATATAAAATAAGGCCGTATTGAGATCATCTTCGGTCAGCGGGTGAAATTGTTGAAATAAAAAAATAGGCGAATAGGAAAGCGTTAGGAGATAATAGTGGAGGGGAGGGTAGCTATCATTCCATCCGCGGGAAAAGCCGTTGGCGATGCCGTTCTGGACCCGCGCCGGAACGATTTCATCGACCGCCCATCCGTCATAACTCGGCAGTCCCCACCAAAGACCTAACCCATTGAGAAAAAGGCTGATCAGGAGTATTCCGATCAAGGCAAGCTTGTTGTTGTCGAGACGTCGTATGGGCATCATCCGGCCGGCTTCGTCCTGCCGGCTGTCCGGCTGCAGAGCCCCGCGGCGAGATAGGCCGTTCCGGCCAGGACCAGGACGACGGTGAAGTTCCAGTTGATGGAGACGATCACGGCCAGGATCGAACCCAGGACCGTGGCGAAGGAATTCGCCCCCCAGGCCCAGCCGATCATGGTCTTGTCCTGCTTGCCCAGGCGGCGGATGCCGTCCGGGAAAAAGGAGCCCATGAAGAAGCCGGCCAGCGAGATCAGGACGAAGGACATGGCGATCCGCCAGGCGAAGGCGAGGAACATGAGGCGGTTGAGAAGCGAGAACAGCCCCAGGCCGTAGAGCGAAAGCAGCACCGCCAGCAGCGCCGCGAAAATCCCGATCTTGCGCGGGCCCAGGGCCGCGCCGAGGCGCTCCGAGAAGAGGCTGCCGAGGCCGGACGAGACCAAGAGCGAGAAGATGATGATCGAGATGGAGATGGCCGGGCTGCCCAGGAACAGCTGGAAGATTTTGATGAAGATGATCTCGACCATGATGAAGGCCAGGCCGATGAAGAAGAAATAGAGGATCATCCGCTTCGCGCCGGCGCCGGTCGACCTCCGCCGGAGGGGGAGATAGATGAAAACAAAGGAAAAGAGCAGGGCTAGGGCCAGGATGGACAGATAAATGGAGTTGGAATAGATGAGCGCGGACTTGACGACGGGCTCAGCCATGCCTTGGAGCAGGATGTTGTTGAATCGGAGCTGGCCGATGCGGTTCGGCTGGTTGAAGTAGGGGGAGTTGTCGTAGACCGGGGCGATGTTGACCGAAGACCGCCGGACCGTCGCCTCCAGATCGTTCATCATCGCATAGTAGAGGTTGTCCTTGCGCATGTCGGGGGAATAGACGATCTCCCCGTTTTCCCCGACGGAATCCTTCATGACGCTGTAATCGGCGGCGGTCAGGTCGCCCTTCTTCAGGAAGAAATGATTGAATCCGTTCGCGTACTGGACGACGAAGAAGCGATCCTGCGGCCGCTCGACGCTCATTTCCTGAAGGGCTTTGAGGGCCGTGGAGAAGAGCCGCTCTCCGTTCCAATGGAGGATGTAGACGAGGCCGTCGGGTTGAAGGTGGTCCCAGTAATCCTTGAAGCTCTCGACGGTGTAGATATAGGTCTCGGCAATGCTCAGGGCGCCGGAGAGCAATAGATCGGCGTTGTGGGAGTTGACCATCTGGATGACGTCGAACTTCAATTTCATCCGCTTGAGGGCGCTCCTTCCCTCGTCGGCGAGCAGTCTCACCTGGGGCAGGTGAAAGATGTTCCCGGAGTAAGCCGCGTATTCGTTCTTGAGCAATTCGCAGATGACGGGGTCCATTTCGATGGCCACGATGCGCTTGAACCGGTGGGATAGGGCGCAGAGGACCTCGTAGCCCCCGGCCGAGCCGATGATGACCGCCGAGCCGTTCCGGGCAATCTGGAACGGCAGTCCGACCGGGTCCCACTCGATCTTCTCCAGCCCCGCCAGATTCCCGTCGAACTTCTTGATGAACGACTGCATCGTCCCGCCGTTGATCCAGATGACCTTGCGGCCCACCCCCCAAGGGGCCACATCGATCTTGTCGATCGTGCTCCACTTGCTGTATTCGATGCGATTGTTCTCCAACTGGGCGTTGTAGTGGCGCTTCCATTCGACCAGCTTGGGAACGATGGGAAAAACCTTCCCGTCAAAGCGGTACATCAGGACGAAGGAGACGGCTAGGAGGGTCATGATGCCGGTCCGGACGGTCCGGCGTCCGGGGGCGAGGAGGACCCAGGCCAGGGCCAGGAGGAGGAACAAGAGGATCAGGATCCGGCTTGGGCCCAGTTGGGGAATGAGGGGGATGATGGCCAGGGACCCGAGGCTGGCTCCGGCCAGGTCGATGAAGTAGAGCCGGCCGATCCGCTCGGAATAAAAGGAGAAGATGAGGGCGAGGACGACTCCCCCGAAGAAAAAGGGGACAAGCAGGACAAGGCAGTTGAAGACCAGAAACAACAGGTTGGTGACCGGATTGAACAGGTGGAGGAAGTCGATGGTCAGGACAAGAGTCGCTTTATAGGCCGCGGGCAGGGAGATCGCGAACAGGAGAAGGTATCGGGCCAGGAGCCGGATCGTCTGGTCTTCTCCCCGGGGGAGCTTACCTAGGGCGAGAAAGACGCCGCTTAATCCGTAGCCGAAAAGGGCCAGGGAGATGATCAGGAAGGCGAACTGCCCGAAATATAGGACCGAGAAGACGCGCGTAAGCAGGACTTCGACCAGCATCGTGGAAAAGGTGACGGCGAAGATCGAAAACAGCAGCTTCCAGCGACTCATTCCATTCCTCCAGCGTCTTGATCCCGCAACGAACCTTCTTTATAAAAAAGAAGAGAGGGGGGACTTCTTTTATTTGTACAGCAAGGCGACGCCGACGATGCCGACGCCGGTGTGGACGCCGATGACGGGGGCGACATCCATGATATAGGCGGGCGCCAGCCCGAGAAGTTCGGTGAGCCGTTTTCCGTAGACAGCGGCCCGTTCGGGGTTCCGGGCGTGGACGACGGCGTATCCTTCGAGGCCCCGTTCGGCGGCCTTCTTCCGGACCTTGGCCAGGATCTTGGCCATGTTCGCCTTCCGGCTGAAGGATTTGCCGATTTCGGTGGCTTTGCCGGATTCATCGAGGGTGATGATCGGCTTGACCTTTAGCAGACGGCCGATCCAGCCTTTGACCGGGCTGACCCGGCCGCTGCGGACGAGATATTTCATCGTCGCGACATCGACCAGAAGCTGTGTTTTCGGGACCGCCGCTTCGATCGTCCGGGCGATCTCGGCATGGGGAACGCCCGCTTCGGCCATATCCGACGCTTTCGCCACGAGCAGGCCGAGCGGCGCCGAAATGGTCCGCGAGTCGATCACGCTGATCTTTTTTCCGGCGATCTGAGCGGCGGCCTTGAGACACATGTTGTGCACGCCGCTGAGCTTGTCGGAGAGGATGATGGCGATGATCGAATCGTAATGGCTGGCCAGAAATGAGAACAGGTTCTGGGCCGTCATCACGGGCGGAACGGCGGTCTTGGGGTGGACCGGGCTCGTTTCGAGCAAACTGTAGAATTGGTCCGGCCGGATCGTTACCTTGTCCAGGAACTGCTGGTCGCCGAAAGACAGGGTCAGCGGGATGACGTGGATCTGGCGTTCGTCCAGAACCTCGGGAGGGAGATCGCAAGCGGAATCGGTGACGATGGCGATCTTGGCCTTTCTTTGATGGACCGCCTCATACTGGCGGCGCATGTCGTCGACCTTGATCTGGGACATGAGGCCATGATCCTTGAGCTCGAAGAACAGTTCGGCCGGACGGTTGGTATGGACGTGGATCCGGACTCGCTCTTCGGAACCGGCCACCACGACCGATTCGCCGAAGCGCTGGACGACCGATCGGATCGCATCGGGATCGAGGTCCGAGCCCGTCAGAAGGGCCTCGGAGCAGTAGCGAAATTCCAAGGATTTATCTTTGAACGGCGTCTTGATCTCTTCCTGGGCCCAAAAGATCTCCGCTTTCTGGGGCCGGGCGAACTTGCCTTTCTTGATGTAATGGAGGATTCCTTCGAGGAAATCGACGAAGCCCTTGGCTCCCGCGTCGACGACGCCGGCCCGGGCCAGGACCTGGAGTTTCTGCGTGGTTTCCGTGAGCGAATTCCTGGCTGCGTGGAGGGAGTCGGTCATGAGCTCGACGAAGTCCGAGGTCTGGCTCCTCCGCTCGTAGACCGCCTCGGCCCAGTCCCGGATGACCGTGATCATCGTCCCCTCGACGGGGTGGACGATCGCCTTGTGGGCGTATTGGACGGCCCGTTTGACGGACTCGGCGAAGGCATGGGTCGTCAACTTGGATTCGTGGCTGATTTCCTTGCTCAGGCCGTGGATGAACTGGGCGAAGATAAGGCCGGAGTTGCCCTGGGCTCCGCTCAGGGCGGCGTTGGCGATGGATTTCAGGGTGGCCTTGATCGAGCGATGGGCTTCCGCTCCGTCGGCGATGGCCCGCATGGTCGAGGCCAGGTTGGTCCCCGTGTCTGCGTCGGGGACGGGAAAGACGTTGATCTTATTCAGATAGGACTGGTCTTCGATGACCGCGTTGCCGCCGGCCAGGACGGCGAAGTACAACCGGCTTCCGTTGAGATAGCGGATCTTCATTTCCCTACCATTCCTATCATGATTATATACTATTGTCCCGCTCCCGGAAAATCGGAACTTTTAACGGCGGTATTTTAGCATAAAAGCAGGGCGGAGGCTATCCGACCCATAGGGTCACTTGACGATGAATTTCCGCCCGTCATGGCGGAGGATGTTCATTTTGATCTCATAGACCGACTCGAGCAAGGGCTCGGTCAGGATGTCATCCGGGCTTCCGCCGGCCACCACCCCGCCTTTCTTCATGAAGACTATGACGTCCGAATATTTGACGGCCATGTCGAGGTTGTGGAGGGTTACCAGGACCGTCTTCTTCTTCTCCACGGCCAGTCTTCGGGCAAGATCCATAAGCTCGGTCTCGTGCTTCGGGTCGAGGAACGAGGTGGGCTCATCCAGAATGAGGATGTCCGACTTCTGGGCCAGGGCCCGGGCGATGAGGACCAGCCGCCGCTCGCCGCTGCTGAGCTCGAAGTAGGGACGGGCGGCGTAGCGGCGCAGCCCGACGTATTCGAGCGCCTCGAGGGCGATCTCGACGTCGGCGGCGGAAGGCGTGGAAAAGAGGGAAACGTAGGCCGCCCGGCCCATCAGGACGAAATCCTGGACGGCGTAATTGAAAGCGGAGCTGTGCTCCTGCGGTACGTAGGCGATGAGACGGGCCCGCTCTTCTGCCGAGAGAAGGGCGATGTCCCGCCGATCGAGGAAGAGCGAGTCTCTGGCGATGGGCAGGATGGCGCAGAGGCATTTGAGCAGGGTCGTTTTGCCCGCTCCGTTGGGGCCGACGATCGAGGTCAATTTGGCCGCTTCGAAGCGGAGGTTTTGGATATGGAGCGAGAAGTTCCGGTAGTCGAAGCGCAGGTCCTTGACCCAGATGCTCACAGCCAGATCCTTTTGGACTTCCTGAGGAGAAGGATGAAGAAGGGGATCCCGATGAGGCTGGTGAAGATGCCCACGGGGATTTCGAACGACGAGGCCAGGCCGCGGGCCAGATCGTCGGCCAGGATCAGATAGCCGGCGCCCATCGCCGCCGACAAGGGCACGACGCGGCGGTTGTCCACGCCGACCATCATCCGGACCAGGTGCGGCACGATCAGGCCGACCCAGCCGATGATTCCGGCCACGGAGGTGACGGCCGCCGTGACCAGCGTCGCCAGAAAAATGACCATGAGCTTCTCCCGGCGGATGTTGACGCCCAGGGAGCGGGCTTCTTCGTCGCTCATGGACAGGACGTTCATCCGCCAGCGCATGAGGATCAGCCCGGCGGTCCCGACCGCCGTCAGCGGAAGGGAGATCGAGAGGGCTCCCCAGCCGGGCCAGCCGAGGTTGCCCATGAGCCAGTAGAACAAGCCCTGGAGGGCGTAAGGGCTGGCGAAGAATTCGACGAGGGAGAGGAGCGCCGAAAAGAAGGCCGAGACGATGATCCCGGTCAAAAGAAGCGAGACGATGGGCGAATCCGAGTTCCTGGAGATGAGCAGGACGATCATGACGGCGGCGACGGCGAAGACGAAGGCCGAGATCTGGGGCGGGAAGCTCTGACGGAAAATGACGATCGAGAGCGAAGCCCCGAAGGCCGCGCCCGAAGAGATGCCCAGGATGTATTCGTTGACGAGCGGGTTCTTGGACAATGCCTGAAGCGACGCGCCGGAGACGGACAGGCCGGCGCCGGCCAACAGGGCCAGCAGCAGGCGGGGAAGGCGGACGCCGAGGACGATGCCGAGATAATTTTCGGGCAGGCCCTGTTTCAGCGAAGGGAAGATAGGCGAGAGGAGGGACTTGAGCACGCCGTCGAGAGGAATATGGACGACGCCGATGGACAGGGAAACGAAAAAAGCGACGAACGGAAAAAGAACGATGAGCAGGCCGAGCGCGCGCTGTTTTTTAGTCATGGACCCACTCATCGCAGCGAAGGATCGCCGAGAGCTTGGCGAAGCCGTCGTCCAATCCATAGAATTTTTTGTAAATAGCGTCGCCTCGCCGACCGAGGTCGAATTCGGGGAATCTGTCCGGATGGAACAGGTGAGCCAGGTACTCGGTTTCGAGCAGGACCTCGGCTATGTCCCACCAGTTCCAGAATCCGAAGGTATAAAAAACCCTCTTGGATCGGACCGAGCTCAAAGAGGCCAGCCGCGAATCCTTGAGGACGCTCTCGACGGTCACGGTCCGTTCTTTGGGGAGGTAATTGCCGTGGACCAGGATCAGGTCCGGGTCCCAGAGGATGATTTGTTCGATCTTGACCATGGTCCCGACGGAACCGAGGACGTCGGGGATGATCTTTTCGGCCAGGTTGAGGCCCGCGGCGATCTCGACCGGATCATAATGGATCGGCGTTCGCGTCAGGAAACCCCAAAAGGACATGTACACGCGGGGCCTTTTGTCGCGGGGCACGTCTTTCAGGCGTTCCCGGACAAGGCCGACGGCGCCCGTGAAATAGGCGGAGAGCTCCTCGGCGCGCCGTTCCCGGCCGAGGATCCTCCCGACGAGCCTCATTTCATCGGCGAGTTTCGAGACGTCCCCGAGAGAGGCCAGGGCGACCACGGGGATCCTCGTCTTCCGCTGAATGGCGTCGACGATCTGCCGTTCGAAAGGCGAGGCGAAGATGATGTCGGGCTTCAAGCTGACGACCGTTTCCAGGTTGACGTTGTTCTCGGCCATGGAAACGAGGGGAAGGCGCGATTCTTCGGGGTAAATGTGCTTGAACAGGTGGTCGTGGAGTCGCATCGTGTAATCGATGCCGACGAGGTCGTCGCCCGCGCCCAGGGCGACGATGAGGCGCGTGATCTCGGACTGGATCGAGACGATGCGCTTGACCTTGGCCGGAATGACGACCGTCCGGTCAAGGCTGTCTTTGACCGTCAGGTCGCCGGACTGTGCGGTGCTCAAGACGGACGGCGAGGCAAGCCCCGCGAGAAGGGCCGGAAAGACGAGGACGAACAGCCTTTTCTTCATTGGATGGGCTGTTCATTATAGGGGATTTCGGCGGATTTTTCTATGCGCGGGCGGTCAGTGGACCGAGGGATGATTCTTCTCGAATCTTTTGAGTAGGATCTGATCGATCTTCCGCAGAAGGACCAGGATCAGGACGACCATCACCGTGAAGACGATGGAGATCAGGTAATAACCGGCTCCGACCGCGAGTCCCAGTCCCGCCACCGCCCAGATGACCGAGGCCGTCGTCAGGCCGTGGACCGTACCGCGGGCTTGGATGATCGCGCCCGCCCCGAGAAAGCCGACGCCGGTGATGACGCCGGCCGCGACCCTCATGGCCTCCTGTCCGCCGCCGTCCTTCCCGGAAAAAAGCTCGGCCAGGATCATCATCATCGCCGAGCTGACGCAGATCAGGATGTTCGTCCTGAGGCCGGCCGGCTTATGGCTTGTTTCCCGCTCGATCCCGATGATCCCGCCGAGAACGACGGCCAGGAGCAGCCTCAGAGTCATGCTTCCGATGTTCATTCCTTCCCTCGATTTTGAAGATGGTCATAATGTATCATATTTACATGCGGAAGAAAAAAGCCGTCCTCCTCGTCGGGCCGCCGGGAATCGGGAAGACGCCGCTCGGGGAGCTGCTGGAAAGCCGCGGGCTTCGCGGGCGCCGCTGTTTCCATTTCGACTTCGGAGCGAACTTGAGGGCGATCGCGGGAGCCGTCATGGGGACACATACTTTGGGGACACATCGGTCTGCTTCCCCGGAAAAGGATGTGTCCCCAAAGTATGTGTCCCCGATTATTGATATTTTTTCGCCGCGTGAGCGGGCCGTGATATTGGATTCCCT
>JAUYDS010000066.1 GCA_030691735.1 Candidatus Aminicenantota bacterium | reverse complement strand
CTGGCGGTCTGGGGAAAGAGGCTGGATATCCCCGTGATCAAAGGCCCTTACGGCGCCGACCCGGCGGCCGTCGTCTTCGATGCCCTGCGGCATTTCAAGTCCCACGGCTTCGACTATATGCTCGTGGACACCGCGGGCCGGCTTCATACCAACACCAACCTGATGAACGAGCTCGAAAAGGTCAAGCGGATCATCGGCCGGGAGATCCAAGGCGCTCCGCAGGAGATCCTCCTCGTCCTGGACGCGAGCGTCGGCCAGAACGCCCTTCATCAGGCCCGGGAGTTCCTGAAATTCTCGGGCATCACAGGCATCTTTTTGACCAAGCTCGACGGCACGGCCAAGGGCGGCTCGGTGATCGGCATCGCCGACGAGCTGGCCCTACCGATCAAGTTCATCGGGATCGGCGAAGGCCTGGAGGACATCATGGAATTTTCCCCGGGCCAATTCGTGGACGCGCTGTTCACATGAACGAACTCAAGGACGCCGCTTACATGCAGATGGCCTACGGCCTGGCCGAAAAGGCCCTGGGTCAGGCCAGCCCCAATCCCTATGTCGGCGCGCTCGTCGTCAAGAACGGGATCATCGTCGGCCACGGTTACCACGAAGGCGCGGGCCGGCCGCACGCCGAGATCGTGGCCTTGAAGCGCGCCGGCAAACAGGCCAGAGGCGCGACTCTCTACGTGACGCTCGAACCCTGCGTCCACTGGGGGCGGACGCCGCCCTGTGTCGAGGTTGTCTGCGCCGCGGCTTTGCGCCGGGTCGTCGTCTCGGCCCTCGACCCCAACCCGCTCGTCTATCGCAAGGGAATCCGGCGGATCAGATCGGCCGGCCCCGACGTTTCCGTCGGCGTCCTGGCCGAACGAAACCGGCGCCTGAACGAATTCTATATGAAATACATCACCCGCAAAATTCCATTCATCACCCTAAAAGCGGCCGTGAGCCTCGACGGCAAAATGGCCACCCGGACGTTCGATTCCCGCTGGATCTCTTCGCCGGCGACCCGCGAATACATCCATCTTCTCCGCGGCGAATACGACGCCCTCCTGGTCGGGCGCAACACCGTGCTGCGGGACGATCCGCTCCTGACCGTCCGCCATCCGAATTGGCCGAGAAAACGCATCGCCCGCATCGTTCTTGACGCCGGGCTGAGACTCCCCCCGCGGGCCCGGCTCCTTTCGACGCTTCATCGCGGCCGGATCATCGTCTTCACTAACATGACCGCTCCCGCTGCGAAAAAAGAAGCGCTGATGAAACGCGGCGTCGAGGTCGTCACGCTGTCGGGTCGCGGGCCGCGTCTCGATCTCGGCCGGGTCCTGGACGAGCTCGGCCGGCGGGAGATCGCCAGCGTCCTGGTCGAAGGCGGCGGCGAAACGGCCACCGCTTTTCTCGAGGGAAAGCTGGCGGACAAGGTCCTCCTGACGATCTCCCCGCGCCTGATCGGCGGGACGAACGCCGTGTCCGTGTGCGGCGGCCGCGGCGCAGCCTCGCTCAAGGAAGCGATGTCTTTGAAAACGGTCTCAACGTTCCGGATCGGCGAAGATACGGTCCTGGAAGGATATTTCTGATGTTCACAGGGATCATCGCTTTTTCGGGCCGGTTCATCGGCTACCGGCAGGGCAAAAAAGAGCTGGCATTCGAAGCCTCCACGCCCGCGGGACGTCTCGCCGTCGGCGACAGCGTTGCCGTCAACGGCGTCTGCCTGAGCCTCATCCGGATCGACGGCCGCCTCCTCGTCTTCAACCTCTCCCGGGAAACCCTGGACAAGACGAACCTCGGCTCGCTCCGGCCGGGCGAAGAGCTGAACGTCGAGCTTCCGCTGACGCTGGCGACGCCGCTCGGCGGGCACCTCGTCTCCGGCCACGTGGATTTCAAGGCCCGGCTTCTCCGGGCGACGCCGAGAAAACCGGGCAAGCGGCTGACCTTTTCCTTGCCCCGCGAGTTCCGGCCGTATTTCATTCCAAAGGGCTCCGTCGCCGTGAACGGCGTCAGCCTGACGGTGGCCGCCTTGAGTCCGGCCGCTTTCGAGGTCGAGATCATCCCCATCACCCTCGAAAAATCCAATCTTCGCGGCCTGAAGACCGGCGCCGAGGTCAACATCGAATGTGACATGGTCGGCAAATACGTGTATAATTGGATAACTAAAACAAAAAGATGGGATTAGAGGATTGACCGGCATGGAGAAAAAACGTGCGGCCGCGACCGTCGAAGAGGCCATCCAGGCGGTTCGGGCGGGAAAGCTCATCATCATCGCCGACGATGAAGACCGCGAGAACGAAGGCGACCTGATGGTCGCCGCCGAAAAAGCGACACCCGACGTCATCAATTTCATGTCCAAGCAGGGCCGCGGCCTCATCTGCCTTCCGCTGACGAGAAAGCGCCTCGAAGAGCTGCGGCTGCCCCTCATGGTCCAGGAAAACACCGCCCGTTTCCAGACCGCTTTCACGGTGTCCATCGACGCCAAGGAGGGGATCACGACGGGGATCTCGGCCCATGACCGGGCGCGGACGGTCCTCGCGGCCGTGGACCCCAAAACAAAGCCTTCGGACCTGGCCCGCCCCGGACATGTCTTCCCGCTCCAAGCCAAGGAGGGCGGCGTGCTCGCCCGGGCGGGACAGACGGAGGCGGCGGTCGATCTGGCCGGCCTGGCCGGCCTGACGCCGGCGGGTGTCATCTGCGAGATCATGAACGAGGACGGGACCATGGCCCGCCTGCCCGAGCTCGAGCGGATCAGCGCGGAGCACGGCCTCCCGATCCTGACCATCGCCGACCTGATCAACTACCGGATGAAGCACGAATGCCTGGTCAAGAAGATCGAGGAAGCGGAGCTCCCGACGCAATTCGGAGATTTCCGGATCGTGATCTACGAGGACATCATCACCCAAGAGAATCACGTCGCTCTGGTCAAGGGGGAGATCCGGGCCGACGAACCGACCCTCGTCCGGGCTCATTCCCAATGCATGACCGGCGACACGTTCGGCTCCAGCCGTTGCGACTGCGGGGACCAGCTCCACACCGCCATGGAGATGATCGAGAAAGAAGGCCGGGGCGTCATTCTTTACATCCTGAACCATGAAGGCCGCGGCATCGGCCTGACCAACAAGATCAAAGCCTACGCCATCCAGGACCAGGGCGTGGACACGGTCGAAGCCAACCGGCAGCTGGGGTTCAAGCCCGACCAGCGGGATTACGGCATCGGCGCCCAGGTCCTCGTCTCCCTGGGCGTCAAGAAGCTGCGGCTTTTGACCAACAACCCTCGAAAATTCATCGGCCTCACCGGCTACGGCCTCGAAATCGTCGAGCGGGTTCCGATCGAGATCCCGCCGAACACGGTCAATCGCGAATATTTGAAGACCAAAAAAGAAAAGATGGGCCATATCCTCGAAATGGTTTGACGAGATTGGTCAAGTATCTCAGGCGTTCACAGGGCGACGGCTCCCAAATCATCGATGAACAGACGCTGGATCTCCTGGAAGAACTGCGGCCGCCAGACGCCCAAGAGAGCGACGTCGAGGTCATCACCAAGGCGGTTCTCCGCAAGATCGATATCCTCCAGAACAGGGACAAGAAGATCCGGCTTCTGAGAAGCCTGGCCCAGCTCTCTCATCCCTGGGTCTGCACCGTTCTTCTGGAGCTCTTGGCCGATCCAAGCGAAGAGATCCGGGACCTGGCCGTGCGGGAGCTCTCCGGCCGGGACGACTGCCCCATCCTGACGATCTATCAGAAGCTGACCCAACCGCCGTGGTACGTCAAGAGCGCCATCCTCCGCATCCTCAGCAGCCGTAAGGATCCCCAGGCCGTCAAGCACATCCAGGAGGTCATCGACGACCCTAACGTCGAGGTCAAAAGGAGCGCGGCCCAAGCGCTGGGCGAGATCGGGGGGAAGGAAGCGCGGACTTTGCTCGTCCGATTGATGAAAGACACGAACCCCTATGTGCGGCTGGCCGCCGCCGAGGCCCTCGAAAAGATCTGCGATTTCAGGTTCAGCTAAGATTTTGAATCGAGAATGAAGGTCACCGGGCCTTCGTTCTGGATATGGACGTCCATGGTGGCCTGAAAAACGCCCAACTCGACCTTAAACCCGGCCGATCGCGCCGGCCAGGCGGCCGTCAAGGGACGAGCCTTCGCGGCGGAAGTGGACCCCCGGGCAATGCCCGGGGCACTAACCCGCGATGTGAATACGCGGCTGAGTACGGCGGAAGCGGATCCCCAGACAAAGCCTGCCCTCATTCGCTTCGCGAATGAGGACTGCAAAGCCTGGGGCCCCTGCCGCCGCCCCGGCCGCCGTTGACTTTAGGGGCGATCTATTCTATTATATCCCGTCTTTACAGGAGATTTGAACATGGCTCATCATCCTTCCGCGATCAGACAGCAGCGCCGGAGCGTCCGGAGGCAGGCCGTCAATAAGAAAAACAAATCCGCCCTCCGCACGCAGATCAAGAAGATCCGCGAACTCATCGAGGCCAAGGACAAGGACAGCGCCAAAAAACTTCTTCCCGAGGTTTTTTCGTCCATAGATAAGACCGTCAAGAAGGGCACGATCCACAAGAACAAAGGGTCCCAGTTCAAATCGCGGCTCAGCCGCCAGGTGGAATCGGCCAACACGCCTCCCTCCAAGTGATTCCGCCTATTTCCGCGGGAGACAATACTCCCAAACAAACGACTCGAACAGCGCCTGGGGCGAGGTGTCCGTCGTCTTCAGCTTGAGGTCCATCTCTTCGAGCCGAGTCACCTGGCGAACGAGGTCTTTATGAGCAATTCTCTCGATCGCGCCAAACAAGGATCGAAATTTCCGTCGGTAGAGATCTCCGTAGGTTTCAAGGATGCCAGGTCGGACTGCGCGGAAGACTTCCCGACGGTCCTTTTTTTCCCGGAGTAAGCTTTTTGCCAGAAGAAGATCCCGGAAATGATTGGAGATTTGATAGAGCACGGCAAGTTCTGGCTTATCTCCTTCCTGAAATCTTTTATGGATGATCTTCAGACATTCCTCATAATCACCTAATTCGAGACTGTCCGAGAGCGCCCAGTCTTCAAATTCCCTTACCCCGACCGAAAGGAGATTGACATCGGCGACATCAATCGTCTTTTTTTCGCCCACGTACGTGGCGAGCTTCTCTAGTTCGCTGTCCAGCTGCTGCAGATTGTTCCCGGTCATTTCGAGCAGACGGTCGATCGCCTCGGAGCTGGCCCTTTTGCCGAGGGCGACCAACTTCTCGTCGACCCAGGCGTAGAGACTCTCGTTCTTGAGGACCTTCAGCTCCTTCATGTTCACGACCGATTTCGGCAGCGAGGAAAACAATCGATAGAGGGAGGACGTCTTCCGGATCTTCCCCGTGAAAAGGACGATTAAAACCGTTTTTTGCGTCGGAGCCCCGAAATACTCCTTGATGATCTGCTGCTCGGTCGCGGACAGATCCAAAGGGTCCTTTTCGCTTTCTTTCTTGCTTTGTTGTTCGACCTCGACAACGAGCAGGCGCCAGGGTGAGAAAAAGAAAGCGATCGTCCGGGCAACATCAAGGATGTCCCGCCAGCGGGTCTCCGAGAGTTCGAACCTCTCCAGGCTGATCCCCTGCACGTCGGGAGAGACCAGGGCCCGTTGGAGATCACGGATGAATTGTTCGGCTTGAAACAGCTCCTCGCCGTAGAAGAAATAGGCGGGCAGGACATCGGCCTCCCGGATCTCCCGGCCGAGGAGCGCGCCGCCCACCCTCAGAACCCCTCGAGGATCGCCAGGACCAGGTTTCGGGCGAACTTGGGAGCGATCTTCTTGATCGCTTCGTTCTCCACGGACTCGAAGTCCTTGCCCTCCGGGACCTCGTAATCCTCGTTGAATGTGTACGAAGGATTGGAATAGATGACCTTCTGGGTTTTGGAATCGACGAGGGTGATGCTGGCCACCACATAGACGGTGTAGTGGTCGGCCGAGCCCTGGCTCGAAAATCCCGCGGGAACGGCGCTGAAACCCGTGATCACTCCGGATAGGACGGCATCGGCCGTCGTCGAGTCCGAGGTGATCTCGACCCTCCCGCGGGCGACGAACTCGTCGATGACGCCCTGGGTGAGCTTTTTATCGAGCTCGAACTTCGTCGTCTTGTTGATGAACAGCGGGACGCTGATTTTTTTGACGGTCGGGGGAAGGATATCTCTGAGGTTCCCCGTGCCGCGTAGGCGGTAGCCGCACTGAATCAGATTGAGGCAAAGGAGCAATAGCATAAGATAGATGGGGACATGTACCGAATCTCTGGATTCGGTCCGTGTACCCGATTTTGTGCTCATTTTCTGTTCGGTACGTGTACCCATTTTATCCCGAGAATCCCTTCGCGCGTTCATATTCCAATTATAGCACGATGTTGACGATTTTGTTCTGGATACAGACGACCTTGCGGACCGGCCTGGCGCCGATCAGTTCCTGGATGCGGGGCAAGCCGAGGGCGATCGCCTTCATCTCGTCCTCGGGGATGCCGAGGTCGGTTTCAAACTTGTCCCGGATCTTGCCGTTGATCTCGACGACGACGGTCGCTTTCTCTTCCCGGGCCAGCCCCGGGTCGTAGGCGGGCCAGGGGGCATGGAAAACCAGCCCATCGCGGCCCAGCGCCTTCCACATCTCCTCGCAGATATGGGGCGTGAACGGGGAGAGCAGGAGGATGAGGTCGGCCGCCGCCTCCCTGAGCAAGGCCCGGCCTTCGGCCGAGCCCTTCAGGACGTCCTTCTCCCTGCGCAGCATGTTCGTGAATTCCATGATCGAGCTGATGGCCGTGTTGAGATGAAATCGCTTCTCGATGTCCTCGCCGACCTTCTTGATCGTTTGGTGCATCTTTTTCCGGAGCCTCGCGGCGCTGTCCGTGTCGAAGGCCGCGTCCTCTCCGGCGGCGCTCTCTTGGCTCATCTCACGGATCTCCTCGAACGTCTGCCGGACGCGACAGATGAACCGGTAGGCGCCCTCGATCCCGTCCTCGTTCCAGGCGAATTCCTTCTCGGGCGGAGCCGCGAACAGGATGAACAGCCGCAGCGCATCCGCCCCGTAGGTGTTGATTATTTCGTCGGGGTCGACGACGTTGCCCCGCGATTTGGACATGGCCGAGCCGTCCTTGGTGACCATGCCCTGGGCGAGATAGTGGGGGAACGGCTCGTCGAGCGCGGTCAAGCCCAGGTCGCGCAGGACCTTGGTGAAGAAGCGGGCGTAGATCAGGTGAAGGATGGCGTGCTCGACGCCGCCGATGTAGAGATCGACGGGCATCCAGTAGTCGGCGGCCGCGCGGGCGAAGGGCAGCATCGCTTCCTTGGGCGACGCGTAGCGGAAGAAATACCAGGACGAATCGACGAACGTGTCCATCGTGTCCGTCTCGC
The DNA here is from genome assembly GCA_030691735.1 of Candidatus Aminicenantota bacterium. Classification (GTDB taxonomy): domain Bacteria; phylum Acidobacteriota; class Aminicenantia; order Aminicenantales; family UBA4085; genus JAPKZI01. Next base: position 3,043 of record JAUYDS010000066.1, on the reverse strand, counting down.
GGCGGGCCTTCCCTCCGCACTTCGGGCAGGTCGCGTTGACGAACTCGGCGACTTTTTCGAGCGGAGAGCCAGCCTCGCCGGTGAACTCCGCGTTATAAGGAATCCGCACCGGCAGGTCCTCGTCCGGGACGCCCTGGATGCCGCATTTGGCGCAATAGATGATCGGGATCGGCGCGCCCCAATAGCGCTGCCGCGAGATGCCCCAATCGCGGAGGCGGAAGGTCGTGCTCGCCTCGCCGAACCCCTGATCCTTGGCCAACGCGGCCATCCTCTCCATGGCTTCTTCGGACCGCAGGCCGCTCCACGGCCCGGAGTTCTTGACGAGCCCGTGGTCCACGAACAACCCGCCGTCCCCGCCGGTGTCCGCGGCCGGAGGCTCGGGCTCGATGACCTCCCGGATGACGAGGCCGTATTTTTGAGCGAACTCGAAATCGCGCTCGTCGTGGGCCGGCACGGCCATGATCGCGCCCGTTCCGTATTCCATCAGGACGTAATTGGCGATCCAGATCGGGATCCTCTCCCCGGTGAAGGGGTTGATCGCGGTCCTGCCCGTGTCGATGCCCTCTTTTTCCGCGTCGCCGAGGTCCCGCCTTAGGCGGGATTCGGCGACCGTCTTCGTCACCCACTCCTGGAGTTTCGCTTCCTTGTCGCCGGCGATGAGATCGCGGCTCAAGGGATGCTCGGGCGATAGGACCAGGAACGTCGCGCCGAAGATCGTGTCGATCCGGGTGGTGAAGACCCTGATCGGACGGCCGAGCTCGGGGACGGCGAAATCCACGTATGCGCCCCGGCTCTTCCCGATCCAGTTCTTCTGCATCAGCAGGACGTGCTCGGGCCACTTCCGGAGCTGGGCGTGGCCGGTCAGCAGTTCCTCGGCGTAGTCGGTGATCTTTAGGAACCAGTGGTCCATCTTCTTCTGTTCGACCGGCGTGGCACACCGCCAACATTCACCCCCGGCCGCCTGCTCGTTGGCCAGGACCGTCCGGCACTGCGGGCACCAGTTGACCCAGCTTTTCTTGCGGTAAGCCAGGCCGCGCTCGAACAATCTCAGGAAGATCCATTGGTTCCACTTGTAATATTCGGGCAGGCAGGTGTTGACCTCGCGCGACCAGTCGTAAGCGATCCCCATCCGCTGAAGCTGCGCCTTCATGTGGGCGATGTTGTCGAGCGTCCAGGTCTGGGGATGGATGCTGTGCTTGATGGCCGCGTTTTCGGCGGGCATGCCGAGCGCGTCCCAGCCGATGGGATGGAGGACGTTGAAGCCCCGCATCGTCTTGAACCGGCCGATCACGTCGCCGATGGAGTAGTTGCGGACATGCCCCATATGGATGCGGCCCGAAGGGTAGGGATACATCTCCAGGAGATAAAATTTCGGCTTGGCGGGATCTTCACGGACCTCGAAGGCGCGCTTGTCGGCCCAGACCTTCTGCCACCTTTTTTCGATCTCGAAAAAGTCGTATTCGCTGTGGCCCTTGCTCATGGCTCGATCGTTCCTCGTTGTTCCGCGACCCGCTGGGGATGCCATCGGACAGGCTGGAATAAGGCTAAAGTTTAGATGCACGCGGCTGAAAAGTCAAGAAAACATGCGAGTTGCGCATATTATCAATTCCAGAATTCCGGGGACACCAACCATAATTACCCCCCTTGAAAATCGGGAGCGCAAAAAGGGGGACGACGCACTCTGTCCCTCTATTAATTAGGGACAGAGTGCGTCGTCCCCCTTTTCTGCTCCTTTCTCTTTACGAGCCCGCCCCCCTTCGGGTAAGCTGTGGATATGCCGGTCTGTTTCGACGTCGCTGTCGTCGGAGGGGGAGCCGCCGGCCTGGCCGCCGCGATCACCGCCGCTCGCGGCGGCGCGACGGTCGCCCTCTGCGACCGGATGCCGCGCCTGGGCAAGAAGATCCTCATCACCGGCGGCGGCCGGTGCAACCTCATGAACGAGGACCTCTCTCCCAAATATTACACCTCCACGGACTTGGATCTCGTCGATTCCGTCTTGGGACGATTCGGGAAAAAGGCCATCCGCGACTTCTTTTTCGGCCTGGGTCTCGAAATGATCTCCGAGGACGGCCGCGTTTTCCCCGCGACGAACCAAGCGGTCTCGGTCCTCAGGGTCCTGGAGATCGAGATCCGGCGGCTTCGCGTCGCCGTCGAATTGTCGTTCGAGGCGACGGCCATCGAACGCGCCGGCCCCGGTTTCACGATCGATGCCGGACCGGGTCGCAGGATCGAAGCCCGCAAGATCATCCTGGCTGGAGGCGGGAAGTCTTATCCCGCGCTCGGCTCGAACGGAAGCGGTTATTCTCTGGCCCAGGGATTGGGGCACCACATCATCCCACCCGTCCCCAGCGCGGTTCCTCTCGTCGTGAACGACCCGATGTGTCATCTCCTCCAAGGTCAGAAATGGCGAACTCGGGCCGTCGCCCTGATCGACGGAAACCCCGTCGAAACGGCTGAGGGAGAGGTCCTCTTCACCCAATACGGGCTGTCCGGGACGGCGGTTCTCGACGTCAGCGAGAGCCTCTCCATCGCCCACCATCGCCAGGGCAAAAAGAAAATCGCGCTCAGCTTGGACCTCGTTCCGTTCCTATCGCGGGACGCTCTGGCCGTGGAGTTCGTCCGGCGGATGAAGGCGAAGTGGGCCGACGCGGATCTCACCGCCGGCCTCCTTCCGGAAAAATTCGCTCCTTTGGTCCCGAATTTTCTGACCAAGGGAGAACCGGACGCGAACAAAAGGGCCATCGGGCTGGCCGAGGGGCTTAAAGACAAGCGCTTCTCGGTCCAGGGAACGCGCGGCTGGAACGAAGCCGAGTTCACCAGCGGCGGGGTGGACGCCCGCGAGGTCGATCCCGGCTCGCTCGAATCGAAACATCAGCCAGGGCTCTTTTTCGCCGGCGAGATCCTCGACGTCCAAGGCCGGCGCGGAGGATACAACCTCGCCTGGGCCTGGGCCTCTGGCTTCGTCGCGGGCCAGTCCGCCTCTGAAAAAGAAAATGGGGTCGCGTCTACACTTTCCACTAAAAAGTGGAAAGTGTAGACGCGA
>JAUYDS010000038.1 GCA_030691735.1 Candidatus Aminicenantota bacterium | reverse complement strand
GTCCCCTTTCGGAGAGCCGCCCTTGATGAGCTTATCGCTGTCGTCGAAACGCTATTTCTTCCTGATGTCGATCGAGCCGCTGAAGGTCTTGAGCCGGAGGGTCGCCCCGCCGTTGTTCACGACGCCGCGCAGCTCCTTCGGTGAGATCGTCCCCTGTATAGTGATGGGGAAGGCCGAATCGACATGGCCGCTGAAGGTCTCGGCGTCGAGCTCGAACCCGGCGTTCGCCGGGAGCGTCACTCTGATGCTGCCGCTCAGCGTCTCGAAGCTGAATCGGCCGCCGGCCGCCAACTGCCCGTCATAGGAAATTCCCCCGCTCAGGACCTTGACCCGCACATTCTTGGCCTCGGAGATGTCCGAAAGCTCGATGCGGCCGCTGGTGGTCTCGGCGTCGACCGATCCCTTGATCCGGACCGCGCTGATGTTGCCGGAGACCGTCTTCAGGTCGATCTCGCCCATCCCGTCCTGGACTTCGATCCTGCCGCTGACGGTCCGGCAGTCCACGCTTCCGCCTAGCTTGGCCAGCATGACCGACCCGCTGGTGACATTGCCCTCGAAGGCCCCGCCGATCCCCGTCGCGTCGACCGAGCCGCTGATGTTCTTGAGCTTGAGCGCGGCCTTGTCCGGGATGGTCAGCTCATAGTGGACCGAGACGTGGAGATTGCGGGAGCGCTCGGGAACCTTGGTGTCGATCTGAACGATGTTGCCGGACTTGGTGACCTCGATCGTAACTTTGGCCCAGTTCTCCTTGGCTTGTTCGAGCGAGCCGACGTCGGCGACCTTGCGGGCCGCGATCTGGACCTCGGCCTTGTCCCAGCTTTTGATGATGATGCTGCCGGAGATGTTGTTGATGATGACCTTGCCGTCTCTGGCCAGGGTTTCGGTCTTATTGAATTTCTCCTCGTACTTCTCGGCGGCCGACACGGCGCCGGCCCAGAACCCGCAGACGAGAACGAGCGCGGTCAGGACGACCGCCGTCTTGGCGATTTTACGATTTCTCATGATGATCCTCCTTATCTTCCGATCATATCTTCTTGCCCGCCGCTTTCGGGGAGGGCGATGCTTTCCTGATGTCGATGAGGCTGTCGAGAAAATTGACCTTGTCCTTATAGACGCCGAGCAGATACTCCCGGGCGCTGAGATCGTTCGGGTTCTTCGTGACGGCCGCCTGGCAGGCCTGGATGGCCGTGTCGATCTCATAGAGGTTCCGGGCGAAGACGGCCACCACGAGCGGGTCAAAGCGGTTCGTCTGCGAGCCGACCGCTTCGCTCAGGGCTTGGATAGCCAGCTTGTAGTGTTTCTCAGCCTCTTCGAGCTTGGCCAGGGTGAAGCGGTCCTGATCGGTCAGCCCGCTTAAGTCTTTCCCCGGGCGAAGCCCGATAACCACGCCGCCGACCACGACGAGGAGCAGAGCGGCCGCCCAGGCATATCGGGCCCGGGAAGCGAAGATATAGGCCTCATACCATTTCGGTTTGGGAAGCTTGATCGCGGACGGCGCGGGGCCGGCAACCCGGTTGTCGCGGACGGCTCGGACCCCGTCGAGGATTCCCGTCCAAACCCGGCGCGACGGCTCGTGCTTGGGCAGGCCTTTCGCCTGTTCGACGATGCCCTGGAAGTCCTTGAGCAGGTCCCGGCAATCGGAGCACTTGTTCAGATGCTCTTGAAGCCGCTCGCCGTCCTTCAAGCCGAGCGTCCCGTCCAGCTTATCGCCGATGAGCTTATGCGCATGTGAGCATCTCATGGTCGTATCTCCTTAGCACGCTTTCTTTTTGGTCAGATAGTCCCTGAGCCTGAGCCGGGCCTTGAAGAGCTGGGACTTGGACGTCCCGACAGAAAGGCCGAGCATCCGGGCGATCTCCTCGTGCTTGAAGCCCTGGACGTCGTGGAGGAGGAAGATCTCCTTGAGCTTTTTCGGCAGGCCGGCGATCGCCTCGTCGAGCGGCTTCCGGACGTCGTTCGAGGATTCGCGGGCGCCGGGCGCATGAAGGGTGCCCTCGACGTCGGCCAGGGGGACGTTCTTCTGGAGCTCGATCCTTTTCCCCCGCAGGTAGCTGTAACAGGTGTTTAGAGCGATGCGGTAGACCCAGCCCGTGAACGTTTCGGTCTTCCGGACGTCTCCTAGATGGGTGAAAATCTTGATGAAGATCTCCTGGAGGAGGTCTTCGGCCGCGGCCCGGTCATAGGTATAGCGATAGGCCATGTTGAAGAGGGCGGTTTTATAGCGAGAGTAAAGGCCTTCCATGGCCCGGGCGTCTCCCGCTTGGCCGCGGCGGATGAGATCTTCGAGGGAGTCTTGGCTGGGGGCGGCGAGGATGACGTCGTCCTTCCCATTGTCGGGCAGGCTCATAGCGGCATTATCCATGATTTGAAGGCCGTTTTCCAGCGCCGCTTCTTGATAGGACATTCGTTGACTTTCTTCAACCCTATAAGATGAGAAATGAGGGGAAAAGGTTGCTTTTTGGTGATAATTTTTGTTATTTTTCGGGGACAGCGGGAAACATTTTGTGGAAAAATTTTTCTGAATCTCATATAAATAATGATGTAGCGACCCAAAATTGCCGATAGAGTCTGTCATCGCGAGGAGCGAAGCGACGTGGCGATCTCGTAGGCCTTCGCGAACATCACGAGATTGCCACGCGCCCAAAGGGCGCTCGCAATGACACGAGAATCAACAACTTGCCACTACTATCAGCAATTTTTGGGGACAAGGAGCGGCCATGAGAAAGACCATCGGATATTTGGCCATTATCGCGCTCATTTCATTACAGATAACCACGACGGGCTGCCGCAAGGGCGGGACAAACGGCAGCCGGGCGGAGATCTCGGGCATCATCGAGGCCGTCAAGACCGACGTCCGGGCCCAGGCCCAAGGGGAGGTCGAACTGATCCCGGTCAAGGAAGGCCAGAAGGTCGAAAAAGGAGAGCTTCTGTGCGTCATCAACGCCGATAAGCTCCGCATCCAGATCGACCAGGTGAAAGCGGGGATCGCCGCGACCGAGGCCAAGCTCCGGCTGGCCAGGATCGGGACAAAGAAGGAGCTCATCGCCGTGGCCAAGACCCAGGTCGAAACCGCGGCCAAACAGCTCGAACTGGCCCAGAAGGACCAGGAGCGGTTCGCCAAGCTGCTGAGCGAAGGCGCGGTGTCTCTTAACCAGAAGGAAAGAGCCGACCTGGCCCTCAAGGCCGCCCAGGACCAGCACAAGAACGCTCAGGAAAACTACCAGATGGCTCTCCGCGGCCGGGAGAAAGAGGAGATCGAGATCGTCCAGGCAGAAATTCAAGGACAAAAAACCCAAGAGCAATATCTCCAAAGGCTCCTCCAGGACACCGAGGTAAGGTCGCCGGTCTCGGGCTATATCGAGGTCAAGCACGTCGAGCTCGGGGAGCTGGCCGTCCCCGGCTCGGTCCTGTTTAGCCTGATCGACCTCGGCCAAACGTACGTCAAGGCCTACGTCTCCGAGCAATACGTAGGGCGTGTAATCCTGGGAGCCGAGGTGGCCGTGACCTGCGATTCGTTCCCGGGCAAATCCTTCAAAGGGAAAGTCGATTTCATTTCGAGCGAGGCCGAGTTCGCCCCCCGGAATATCCAGACGAAGGAGGAGCGCCTCAAGCTCGTCTATATGGTCAAGTCCTACCTCGACAACCCGGCCGGCGAGCTCAAGCCGGGCATGCCCGTGGACGTCAAGATCACGATGAAATAAATGCTCGCGGTCAAAGCGCACGGCCTGGTCAAAAAATTCAAACAGACCTGCGCCATACAAGACCTTGACCTGGAAATCGAAACGGGGACGCTGGCTGGACTGATCGGTCCCGACGGCGCCGGCAAATCCACCCTCCTCCGCCTTCTAATCGGCCTGCTCAGGCCGACGGAGGGCCGGGTCGAGATCGCCGGCTTCGACGCGGTTAAAAAGCCGTTCCAGGTCAAGGAGCGCATCGGCTACATGCCCCAGCATTTCAGCCTCTACGGGGACCTCTCGGTCGCGGAGAACATGAAATTCTTCGCCGACCTTTACGGCGTGAAAGAGGAGCGCTTCGCCGCGCGGAAAGCGGAGCTCCTCAAGTTCAGCGCCCTCGGCCCGTTCGAGGACCGACTTGCCCGCAACCTCTCCGGCGGCATGCAGAAGAAACTGGCCCTGGCCTGCAACCTGTTCCATACTCCGGAGATCCTCCTTCTCGACGAACCGACGACCGGCGTCGATCCCGTCTCGCGCCAGGAACTCTGGCGGCTTCTGACGGAGCTCCACGGACAGGGCGTCACGATTCTGATGACGACGCCCTACATGGACGAGGCCGCGCGCTGCGGGCAGGTCGGCTTCATCAATGAAGGACGGATCCTGGCCTATGATTCGCCGCAAAATCTCACCGCCGGCATGAAGGACGAGATCGCCGAGCTCGTCGCCCCGCTCGAGCCTTCGCTCAAGGCACTCAAGGGCGTTCCCGGCCTGAAAAGCGTCCATCCCTTCGGCGAGACGATCCACATCGTCCTGGAGGCGGGAGGAGAGGGACTCGAAAAGGTCCGAGAAAAATTGGAGGCGGAGAAGATTCCCATCAAAAGCCTCATAAAGATCCCGCCGTCGTTCGAGGACGTTTTCCTGGCGTTGGCCCAGAGGGAGAATAATCCCCCCTCACCCCCCTTTAGAAAAGGGGGGGAATGAGATGTATTTAGAAAAGGGGGGCGAGGGGGGATTTGAAGAAGAGGGGGGATTTGAAGAATCAGAGGAGAGAATAGAAAGACGATGGCGCCGCTGAGCATCGACGTCCGCGAGCTGACCAAGAAGTTCGGCTCGTTCACGGCGGTCGACCATGTCTCGTTCGGGGTCGAGAAAGGCGAGATCTTCGGCTTCCTCGGCCCGAACGGTGCGGGCAAGTCCACGACCATCCGCATGCTCTGCGGGATCCTCAGCCCCACCTCGGGCGAGGGCAGTGTCGGCGGCTTCAGCATCGCCGCCGAGCCTGAGGAGATCAAGAAGATCATCGGCTACATGTCCCAGAAATTCACCCTCTACGGCGACCTGACCGTGGCCGAGAACATCGAGTTCCACGGCGGCATCCGCCGCCTCGCCCCGGCCCGGCTGAAGGAGCGGAAGGAATGGGTGCTGGCCATGGCCGGGCTCGAGGGCCGCGAGAACGCCCTGACCCGGGACTTGAGCGGCGGGTGGAAACAGCGCTTGGCTCTGGGCTGTGCCATCCTCCACAAGCCGGAGATCCTGTTCCTCGACGAACCGACGGCCAGCGTCGATCCGGCCTCCCGCCGGGATTTCTGGAGGCTCATCTACGATCTGTCCGTCCAGGGGACCACGACATTCGTCACTTCGCACTACATGGACGAGGTCGAGCGCTGCCACCGCATCGCGATCATCAACGACGGAAGGATCATCGCCATCGGGCCGCCCCGCGAGCTCAAGGTCCGCTTCGTCGGCCGGGAGAGCGCCTCGCTCGAGGAGGTCTTCGTCACCGCCATCCAGGGAGCGCGGACGTCATGATGCGCCGCGTCCTCACCCTCGCCCGAAAAGAGGCCCTCCACATCCGGCGCGATCCGCGGAGCCTGTTCCTGGCCATCGGCCTGCCGATCATCCTGGTCCTCATCTTCAGTTACGCCATCAACTACGACATCCGGCACGCCCCCATCGGCGTCCTCGACCAGGACAAGTCCGCCCTGAGCCGGGAGCTGATCTCGCGGACTCGTTCGAACGAATACTTCGACCTTCGCGTCCTGCTCGACGACTACGCTCAGGCGGATGATCTTCTGAAAACAGGCGCCGTCCGGTTGGTCATCGTCATCCCCGTCGATTTCGCCAAGAATGTGGACCGCGGCGCAGACAGCGCAGTCCAGCTCCTGGTGGACGGGGCCAACAACAACACCGCCCTGATCACGCTCGGCTACGTGTCCGGGCTCATGCGGAAATTCATAGCGGACATTTTCGCCGAAAGGCTCGCCGGCCAAGGCGGCCTCCGATCGTCGGGCATTCCCATGGTCGAACCGAGGACGAGGGTCTGGTACAACCCCGAGCTGAAAACGACCAACTTCATCGTCCCCGGCCTCCTCGCCGTGGTGATGATGGTCATGACGGCCATGCTCACTTCGCTCACCGTCGCCCGGGAGTGGGAAAACGGGACCATGGAACAGCTCATCTCCTCACCCGTCCGCGGGAACGAGATCATCATCGGCAAGCTCATCCCCTACTTCGGGCTCGGGATGGTCCAGGTCATGCTTATCGTCCTGACGGGGACGCTCGTCTTCAGGGTCCCCCTCCGCGGAAACCTGTTCAGTCTTTTCACGGTCTGCGCCATTTTTTTGTTGTGCGGGCTCGGGATCGGCCTGCTCGTCTCGATCGTCACCAAGAACCAGCAACTGGCCTACACCGTCGCCATCCTCACCACCATGCTTCCCGCTTTCCTCTTGTCCGGATTTATCTCGCCCATCGCCAGCATGCCCAAAATCATCCAGATCGTCACCTATTTCGTGCCGGCGCGATATTTTCTGACCGCCCTGCGCGGCATTTTCCTGAAAGGATACGGGTTCGGCCAGATCTGGACGGAGATCGCCATTTTGACGGCCTTCGCCGCGCTGGTCTTCATCGCCGCCATGAGACGCCTGAAGCTCCGCCTGGAATAGAGAATAGATATGTTCAGGGCCATACGCCAGATCATCCGCAAGGAATTCATCCAGGTCTTCCGGGACAAGAGGATGATCGCGCCCCTGTTCCTGGCGCCAGTCATCCAGCTCATCCTGTTCGGCTACGCGGCGACCATCGACGTCAAGAACGTCACCCTGGCCTTCGTCGATTATGACCATTCCCAGGAGAGCCGGGCCTTCGTGACAACGTTCACCCGCTCCGGCTATTTCGAGCTGACGGCCGCGCTCGACTCGGCCTCCGAGGTGGACGGCGTCATTCAAAGCGGCGCGGTTCAGGCGGGGATCGTCATTCCCGAGGGGTTCGCCAAAAAGCTCCAGGGCGGAGCGATCAGCCCGGTCCAGGTGATCGTCGACGGGACCGACGCCAACTCGGCCACGATCATCATCAGCTACATCGACCTCGTCTCGGCCCGCTATTCGGAAACGATCATCGTTCAGGCGCTCGCGGGCCGGGCGGCGGCGATGCCGCGCCTCGAGCCGCGGATCTGGTTCAACCCGGAGCTGAAGAGCTCGTTCTGGATGGTGCCGGGCGTCATCTGCCTGATCCTCCTGATCACGACGCTCCTCCTGACGTCCATGGCCATCACCCGCGAACGGGAGATGGGCACGCTCGAACAGCTCATCGTCTCGCCGATCAAGCCGCGCGAGCTGATCATCGGCAAGACCGTCCCCTTCGCCCTCATCGGCTTTTTCGACATCCTCCTCATCCTGACCGCCGGCAAGATCATCTTCGACATCCCCATCCGCGGTAGTATCCCCTTCCTGCTGGGCTCGTCTTTCCTGTTCATCCTGACGACGCTCGGCGCGGGGCTTTTCATCTCGACCGTCTCGCGAACGCAGGGGCAGGCGATGATGACGGCGATGTTCTTCGTCATGCCGGCCATGCTCCTGGCGGGGATCTTTTCGCCGATCGAAAGCATGCCGAAGGTCATTCAATACGTCACTTACCTCAATCCTTTGCGCCATTTCGGCAAGATCGTCCGTGAGATCCTTTTAAAAGGGAACGGCCCGGCGGTCCTTTGGCCGGAGCTGCTGATCCTGCTGGTCATCGGCCTGGCGACGTTCGTCCTCAGCTCGCTCCGCTTCCGCAAAAGGCTGGAATGAGGGGAAGCGAATCATCCGGTTCCGCGGATAGTTCATGCATCTCCCCTTGAGAAAAAACGCGCTTCCCGTTCGTCCCCTTGAGTCAAGGGACGAGCCTTCGCGGCGGAAGTACTCACCCGTTCTTATATCAACGGGCGAGTACGGCGGAAGTGGATCCCCGGGCAAAGCCCAGGGCCCCTGCCGCCGTGGACCCCCGGGCACTGCCCGGGGCACTCACCCGCGATGTAAATACGCGGCTGAGTACGGCGGAAATGGATCCCCAGACAAAGCCTGCCCTCATTCGCTTCGCGAATGAGGACTGTAAAGCCTGGGGCCCCTGCCGCCGCCCCGGCTGCCGTGGAGGGGGATACAACGGCTTGAAGGATCAAGGAAACTCGCACTCGAATCTGGCGACTTTAAAGGCTTTTTTGAAAATGAGAAGCGTAGAAGTCGATAACCTTCCGGATCATTTTCTGGTATGACGTTCTCTGTTTC
>JAUYDS010000103.1 GCA_030691735.1 Candidatus Aminicenantota bacterium | reverse complement strand
CAAGGGACGAGCCTTCGCGGCGGAAGTGGACCCCCGGGCAATGCCCGGGGCACTCACCCGCGATGTAAATACGCGGCTGAGTACGGCGGAAACGGATCCCCAGACAAAGCCTGGGGCCCCTGCCGCCGCCCCGGCCGCCGTGGAGATCTCCGACCGGCTCGGCTGGTTGGAAGCGCCCGAAAAGGCGCCGGGGATCCTCCCGGGGATAGAATCTTTCATCAAAGACGTCCGAGAGGCCGGGTATGAACATGCCCTGCTCCTGGGCATGGGAGGTTCGAGCCTGGCGCCGGAGGTGTTCAGCCGCGTCTTCGGGACGAAAAAAGGATATCTGACGCTCGACGTCCTGGACAGCACCGACCCGGAGGCCGTCCTCGGCTGCGCCGAGAGGCTCCCCTGCAAAAAAACGATCTTCATCGCCTCGTCCAAGTCGGGGACGACGCTCGAGACGATATCGCTCCTGAATTTTTTCTACACGCAAGTCCGCGACGCTCTGGGCCGGGAGCGGGCCGGCGCCCATTTCGCGGCCATCACCGATCCCGGCACGCCGCTCGAACGGACCGCCCGAGACCTGGGGTTCAGGCGCGTCTTTCACGGGGACCCGGCGATCGGCGGCCGCTTCTCCGTCCTGTCCGCCTTCGGTCTCGTCCCGGCGGCCTTGCTCGGCGTGAACTTATCCGGGCTTTTAGCCCGCGCCCGGCAGGCGGCCGGAGAGTGCCGGACCGCATCGCCGCGGGAAAATCCCGGGGCCACCCTCGGCTTGCTGATCGGCATTCTGGCGGCGGCCGGACGGGACAAGCCGGCCTTTCTTTTGTCCCCGGGGATCGAAAGTTTCGGGGCTTGGGTCGAACAGCTCCTGGCCGAGAGCACGGGCAAGGAAGGACGCGGCATCCTTCCACTCGTCCGGGACTCCGGGTCCTCGTTCGAAAAGGACGCTCCGGACCGGCTCGTTGTCCATATCGGGATCGCCGGCGATGAAACGCAAGCCGGCACGCTGCGGCGGATCGCGAAAAACCGCGTTCCAGTCCTCTCCTTCTCTCTCGCGGACGTCCCTGACCTAGGTCGTCAGTTCTTTCTCTGGGAGATGGCCACGGCCGTGGCCGGGCACATCCTCAAGGTCAATCCGTTCGACCAGCCGAACGTCGCCGCTTCCAAGAAAAAGACGGAAATCGTTTTGAAGGCCTTCGAAGAGCGCGGCGATCTGCCCGCGGAAAGACCGGCCTCCGAAGCGGAGCTTCGTCCTTTTCTCAGTGGGGCCGGAGCGGGAGATTATGTCGTCGTCCAGGCCTTCCTTTCCCCCCGTCCCGAGATCGATGCTCGCTTGAAGGAATTCGCCGCGGCGATCCGGGCGAGGACGGACCTGGCGGTTACTTACGACTTCGGGCCCCGTTTCCTCCACTCCACCGGCCAGCTCCATAAAGGCGACCGGGGCAACGGGCTCTTCATCCAGCTCACCGGCGGACATCTCAGGGACGCCGCCGTCCCGGCCGCACCGGGGTCTTCCGCATCCTCGTATACGTTCGGGACGCTCATCGACGCCCAAGCTCTGGGCGACCGCGAAGCCTTACGGGAAAAAGGACGGCGGGTCATCCGCTTTCACTTTCAGGATCGGGCGGAAGACGGGATCCGCCGCCTCGCCGGATCTCTCTGAAGAAACCACATCCCAAAAAAAAGGGCCGGTCCCTTTCGAGAACCGGCCCTGGTCTTTCGCTGGAATCGCGCCGTTCGGGCGCGGGCCTTCGGTCTCGGCCTCAATAAAGCCCGGTGAAAACGACGTCCGCGTGGAACAGTTCTTTGTTCTTGGGGCGGAGGTTCTTGGCCACGCTGTCCTTGATGTTCAGGTAGAACCAGAAGGAATCGAACAGCCTCAGCTTCTTGATGTAATAGGTCGCGAACTCGGAGGTGCCGTCGACGATGACCTTGCCGATCTCCTTGCCGTCGTTGCCGAGGATGGAAATCCCGGTGATCTTGCCGTCGGCCCCGGCGATGGGCTTCCCTTCGACCTTGCCCTTCCCTTTGCCTTCCCAGTCCTCGCTCTTGTTGATGTTCGAGATCTTGAGCGCCGCATACTCGGGGCGGACTTTCTGGGAGAAGTAATCGGCGGGCACGGCGGTCTCGGCCTTGCTGAAGACGTTCTTGAACTGGGTCTCGCTTTCCTTGATGTCGATGCTCTGGGCGATCAAAAGAGAGGGCGTCTCGCGGTTGAAGACGGCCTTCACTTTGACCTCTTTATTCAGAAGGGCCGCGGCGTCGGCGTTGTCGACGGGCCCCTCGGCCACGAAGTCGAACCCCGGATGCTGAGAGATATAAAAATATTTCCCGAGGGCGCTTTTGACGGTTCCGGCGAGCTCGTTCACGCCTTCCTTGATCATCGTCGCCGCCTCCCCGGGGGCGGCGGCGGCTTCCGTCTTCTCGCCCGGCTGGGGCGCTTTTTTGCAGGCGATCCCGCCCGCCAATATCATCATGATCGCCACGACGATGATGCCGATCGTTCCGGCCGTCTTGCCCTTGTGAATCATTGCGCGAACCTCCACCGACAGAGTTTTCTCCTCAGAGAAAAGAGAATATTTTATATCACTGAAAAAAGGAAATGTAAAGAGGAAAATGGGCCGGTGAAGCGGCTTCTTGGGCGGGGTCGGCGGGCCTTTCTCTTATTTCCGGATGCGGCCGCCCGAGCCGGAGGACGACGAGCCTCTCGATGAACTCCTTCCCGAGCTTGAGGACGAGCGTGATGGAGCGCTATAGCTGCGGGACGGAGCGCTGGATGAGCGTGACGGAGCGCTGTAGCTTCGGGAGGGCGAACTGCTGCTTCGGGAAGGAGCGCTGTAGGAGCGCGAAGGGGCGCTGGAGCTGCGGGAGGGAGCTGTATAGCTTCTGGACGGGGAGCCGGAATTCCGCGACGGAGTATTGATCGTTCGCGACGGAGAACTGGAGCTGCGCGAGGGAGACGAGGTTATCCTCGAGGGAGCGCTTGAGCTCCGCGAAGGCGCGCTCTGCCTCGCTCTCGAGGACGTGTCGTTCCCGACGATGTTCCGGCTCGGGCGCTCGACCGGAACCGTCACCCTTCGATCTTTTTCTTGCTGAAGGGACCTCCTCGGGACCGAAGACGTCCCTTCATTCTTGGCACCCCGCTCCTTGATGATCCGTTCGGGATTGGCCGAGCGGGAGGAAGCCGGCGGTTCGATCGTTTTCGGACGGACCTCACGGACGGTCCGGCTATTATCGTCGTTCCGGAGCCGGGGAACGGCGGTCTCAGTCTTGGGCCGCGCCGAGACATTGCCTTCCTGGTTCCGGATTGTCGGATTGATCCGGGACCGCTCGACCGGTTTGGCCGAGTCGTTCTCGACCGTCCGGCGCGAAGGGAAGCTCCGGATGGCCGATCCGGACCCGCCGTCCCGCCCGGGCCGGGCCGCCGCGCCCTCATCGCCTTTCTGGATGGACGACCGCGGGACGACGCGGCTCGTATCGTTCCTGACGCTCCGATCGGAAGAGGGCTCTCTCAGCCGATCATTGATGACCTTGCGTTCGCTTGTCGCTCCGCCTTCCGGGGACCGTTTGGTGATGGAGGACCGCAGCTCGCCCGGGGACAGCTTCCGGCCGCCGGCAGCGAAGTTCCTCCCGACGCTCCGCAGGTTCTCCCTGGAGAGGACGTTCCGAGCCCTGGCCGCGGTCGCGCCGTCGCGGTTGATCGACGGGCGGAGGTCCGGCTGCGCGGCCCTCAGCGAGAGATTGCTGATCTTGCTGATCCGGTTCTGGTCCAGAGCGACGTGTCGCAGTTGCCGGTCCTGCATTTGACCGCGATGGACCATGGTCAGGGTCCGCGAATCGTGCGGGAAACGGCCATACGAGTAGCGATCATAGAACCTGTTGTTAAGGATGACCGCCGGGTAATTGTAATAGCTCAACGGGCTCCAGCCGATATAATCCCTATCCCAATACCAATGGACCCAAGCGGGACCCCAGGACCAGCGGCTGTAGGGGATCCAATACCAACCGAGATCCATGCCCCAGCCCCACCGGCCGTAATGCGACGTGCACCAGCCCCAGGGCTCATACGAGATCCAGGTCCAGCCGATGATCGGATACCAGGACCAGCGGCCGTCGGAGTAAGGCCGCCAGTCGGAATAGGTGTGCCGCGGCACCCAGACATTGCCGTACGAGCTTTCATAGGCCCAATCGCCGTTGTCGGCCAGCTCGTATTCGTAGTCCGCGTATTCCGCGGGGAGGTAGGTTTTGGTCGATCGCCGGGCAAAGAGAGCCTCGCGGGTTTCGTTCCACTCACTGAAGTCGTCGCGGCGCGTATAAAGCCCTTCGGGCTCCGAGGTGAACCGGCCGTTGGCGGCCGTGATCCGCTCGCCGTTCCGGACGAGGGTCGAACCTTCCTCGACGGCCGCTTCGGCCGAGCCGCTCCAGACGCTGAACTCGGTCTCCCGGTTGGCGCGGACATCGACCCGGTACAATCCCTCCTCCATGAGGTAGAAAGAGGCGTCGGGAGTATGGATCTCGAAATTCTTCTCGCGGGTCAGGCTGTTGATCCTGACATAGATGCTTCCGGATAGGAGATGGAGCTTGGTCGGATCGCCGTCGCCTCCGGGAAGGGCCACGACGTCCACCTGAGTGGATCCGTCCAGGCGAAGATAATTGCGCCGGCCGAGCTGGATCTCGACCCGGCCGTCCTTCGTCCCGATCTTGTCGCCTACGACGACGACGAGATTCAACTCGCCCTGCTCATAACCCAGGTCCTGTCCCCGCTGGACGTAGACGTCGCCTTTGACGTAGCTCATGCGGGTGTAATTGCCGCTGTAATAGCCGTCGGAGCTCTGGGCCGAGGCGATCAAGGGGACGATCGCCGCCAAGACCGTCGCGATCAAGATCGTTTTTCTCATCTCATTTCTCCTTACACTCCATAATAAAGCAAGAGATGTGCCAAAATGCGCCCCTGTTGATCAGGCGAAAAACGGGTTTTCAAGCGGCGGGCCTGTCCTCATTGAAGGACAAATGACGGGAATTCAAATCCAGACAAAAAAATCCCCCGCTCTCGAGGAGGGTGAGGAAGAGAAGCGGGGGAAGGAACAGAGTTATGCTATTTTGACTTGGTCCGTCTAATCATTGAAACCAGCGGCCGAAACCGCGGCGATGGAGCAGTCTTCGGATCAAGGTGCGAATTCGCATTCCGCGGCCCTGCATGCCCTGAGGATCCATGAAGCCCATTCCACGGCCCATTCCCATACCGCGTCCCATGCCGGGCCGCATCATCATCCGGCCCTGACCCTTTTGGCCCATGCCGCGCATGCCGCCCATCATTCCGCCGCGACCCATCATGCGGGCGGGCGCGTTTTTCAGTTTCTCGAGCTGTTCAGGGGTGAGGATCTTCTGCAAGGGATTTCTGTTGGCGAGGACCTTCTTCGTCCGGTCGGCGCCCAGCTTGGCGATCTGGTCGATCAGTCCGTTGATCTTGTTCTGATCGGCTTTCTGGTCCTTTAAAAGGGGCCTCAGCTCGCCGCGGAGCTTCTGCATCTGATCCCGGAACGCTTTCTGCTCTTCCTGGCGCGCTTTCTGCATATCCTTGAGCTTAACTTCCTGTTCGGGCGTCAGCTGTAGGAAGTCTTTCAGATTGGCCAGGGGCCCCTGTTGAGCCGGAGCGGGCTTGGCCGGTTTTTCCGGCTTGGCCGGGGGCTGCTGAGCGAAGACGCCCGCGCTCAAGAAAAGAAATCCCAGGATCGTCAGAGCGGCTAAATACTTTTTCATTTTATAACCTCCATAATTTCGTTCGGCATAGGTTTAGACAGAGGATGAACCGAATCCTTGGAAAAAATTCGGAATAAAGAGAGGGATCCCTGCCAAATTAAAGAGGCTTTTTTCCATTTAGCGTGGGAGATAAGAGAAGATCCGGGAACGGCCGAAGCGACCATGGAGGGTTTAGCCTTTCCGAGTCGTCCTTCGAGGGAAATCCGAACAATGCGTCGAACAAATGCTCCTTGGAAAGATGGCAGGGAGCGCAGCGACCGTTGGAAGGAAACCCGTTCAAAGGGTTTCCTTCCAAGAGTGACCAGACGGCCCGGAAGAGGCCGGCCGGCGAAGTTGTCTGACGGCCCGGCGAACTCCCGTAATTAGGAAGCCGGGACGGAGTTCTGAGCCGCCGAGAAGGATGGCGAGGAAACGGCGTGAGAAACCCGAGTCGGGAGCGAGGCCGATTCCGGATCTTCTCCCCTTTATTTTATCTTCCAGGCTTGGAGGCCTGTCGGAGAGAGCGCCACGGGGATGACCCGGACTCCTCCGCCCATCCCGTCGATCTCCCGGGCCATCCGGCGGCGGAGCGTGTCCTCTTCGCCGCCCAAAACGGTCATCGAACCGCCCTCACCCCCGGCTCCGTTGACCTTCCAGCCGGAAGCTTTGAAGCGCCGGGCGATATCGGCCACCGCGTCCGCCGTCTTGGAAATCAATCCGGCGGACAGCGCCCGTTGGCATTCGTGGTTATCGATCATGGACCTGCCGTAGGCTTCGAGCTCGCCGGCGGCCAGAAAATCCCGGGCCTCCTGGGCGATCTTCGTCAGCTTCCGGATAGGACGAAGCTGCGGACCGCCCGCCTCGAGCTCAGCGATGACCCGCTCGTGCATGGCCGAGGAGACGTGCGGCTTTCCCAGATAGACCAGGCACAGCCTCCGTTCGAGCTCGTTCCAGGTCCTTTCGTCCGGGCGGACCGCTTGAACCTTCGATTTGGGATAGCTGGGCATGCGGATGAAGGAGATCCCGCCGCGAGCCGCGGCGATCTGGTCCTGGATGCCGCTCTGCTGTCCCAGCCTTTCCGTCTCCACCACGTGAGCGAGCCGGGCGATTTCGGCCCAGGAATATGCCTTCGGTCCAAGGAGGCTGAGCGCGCCGAGAAGCGCGACGCAGACGGCCGCCGAGGTCCCCGTCGAGATGCCGGCCGGCACGGGCGAATGGAGGCTGATCTCGAGAAACAGGTCCTTGGGGCCGGGCAGGCCGGCGACGGCGAACTGGAGAAGTGGATGGGGGTCCTTGGCCGGCTTCTCGGGATTCATGGAGAACGTTTCGCCGTAGTTTTCGGCGTGGACGACGACCCGCCGTTTCTCGCCCCGCTTGTTCGGGAAGGCCTTGATCTGGACCTCGACGACCGGGGTAACGGCCAGGTTCAAGACCTTGCCTTCGCCGGCAAACCAGGTGTCCGTCCAGCCGCCGATATCGTTGATGCGGAGCGGAGCCCGGGCGTGGATGAGTCGGATCGGAGCGGTCATGTCGGCCTGCGGTGGCGGATCCGGTCCAGGCTCACCGCGGCAACGATGATGACGCCGATGATGATCTCCTGGATATAATTCGGCCAGCCCATCATCGTGCAGCCGTTCCGGAGGAAGGCCATGATGAACACGCCGATCATGGAGCCGAGGATGCTGCCTTCGCCGCCGCTCAGGCTGCCCCCGCCGATGACGACCGCGGCGATGATGTCGAGCTCGAGGCCGACCGCGACCGTCGGATCGCCCACCGTCAGCCGCGAGAATTCCATGACGCCACTCAACCCGCAGAACAGGCCGGCGATCGCGTAGACGATGATCTTGGCCCGGTTTGTCCGGACGCCGCACAGGCGGGCCGCGGCTTCGTTCGAGCCGATGGCGAAGACATGACGGCCGAAGACGGTATAGCGAAGGACGACGGCCATGGCCACGGCGAATACGATCATCAGCCAGACGCCCGGCGCGAGCATCAGCCAGGACGGCCGCGGCGACTTGGCCATGAGCTCGTTGACCCAGGTCAGGGGCGCGTCGATCTTCTGGTTGTCGGCGATCCACTTGGCCACGCCCCGGGCGATCCCCATCATGCCCATGGTGATGATGAAGGGAACGAGCCGGAGGCGGGTGATGAGGGCGCCGTTGACGAACCCGACCGCTCCCCCGGTCAGGATCCCCAGGCCCACGGCGAGGAGGGGCGGGAGGCCGGCGTTGATGGCGTAGGCCGTGACGACGCTCGACAGGGCGATATTGGACGCGGCCGAGAGATCGATCCCGCCGCCGATGATGACGAGGGTCATGCCCAACGCCCCGAGGGCCACGATCACGGACTGGGTCGCGACGCTCTTGAGGTTGGCCAGGCGGAGGAAACGGGACTGGATATCGGGCATCGAGGAGAAAATGGCCAGGATCAGGATCAACCCCAGGAAAGGCGCCAGGAGGTTGATCAGCGTCTGCAGTCGGGTCTGTTGTCGCACGATCCTCACCCCTTTCCCGTCGTCGCGGCCGCCATCAGGCTTTCATCGCTCCAGCCGGCCGCGGGACGGACATCGACGACCTGTCCCCGGAAAAAGACGGCGATCCGGTCGCACACGCCGAGAAGCTCCGGAAAATAGGAGCTGACGAAGAGGATGCCCTTGCCCCGGGCCGCGAGCCGGCTCATCCAATCATAGATCTGAGCTTTGCTCAGGACGTCGATGCCGCGGGTCGGTTCGTCCAGCAAGAGGACGTCGGCGTCCTGATGGAGCAGGCGGGCCAAGGCGACTTTTTGCTGATTGCCCCCGGAAAGGCCGGCGACCGCCTGGCCCGAGCCCTGGGCCTTGATTTTCAGCTCGCCCATCCATTGGAGGGCGGCCCGGGACCGTTTTTTGAGGCTGAGAAAACCCCATCTTCGATACGGACCGAAGCGGCTGAGGGTGATGTTGTCGGTGAGCGAGCGCGCCAGGGCCAATCCTTCGCCCTGGCGGTCTTCGCTCAGCAGCCCGAAGCCCCTCTGGATCATTTGCCAGGGCTTCAGCTTGAGAGCCTTGACCCCGCCGATCTCGACCCAGCCGCTCTGCCGGGGGTCCAGGCCGAAGACCGCGCGCAGGGTTTCGGTCCGGCCCGCTCCGACCAACCCGGCCAGTCCGAGGATCTCGCCGCGATGGAGGTCGAGGCTGACGGCCTCGGCCATGCGAACGCCTTTCAGCCCGTTCAAGGACAGGGCGACCTCGCCCCGCTCGTGATCGACGGCGGCCGGGGCCCCGGGCTCTCCCCGGGGGTCCGCTTCCGCCGTACTCAGCCGCGTATTTATATCGCGGATGAGTGGCGAGCCGAAGGCTCGTCCCTTGACGCGGGGAAAGAGGTCGGCGATCTTCTGGCCGACCATGAGCTGGATGATCGCGTCCAGGGTCGCCTCGGCCATCCGCCCGGCCCCGACGTTCTGTCCGTCGCGGAGGACCGTATAGGCATCGGCGACCTCCCGGACCTCCTCCAGAAAATGGCTGATGTAGATGATACTCACCCCTTCGGCCTTGAGCTTGCGAATGACCTCGAACAGCCGCTCCGTGTCCTCTCGGGCCAAACTGCTCGTCGGTTCGTCCATGACCAGGATCCGGGCTTTGTCCATGATCGCCCGGGAGATCTCGACGATCTGCCGGGAGCCGACGCTCAACTGCCGGACGGGGACATCGAGACCGATCTCCGGATGATGGAGGAATGTGAGCGTGTCCTTGATTTTTTTCCGGACATCCCGCCGCTTCAGAAATCCGCCCGAGTGGACCTCGGTCCCGAGCATGATGTTCTCTTCGACCGTGAGATGAGGAGCCAGGTTCAGTTCCTGGTAGATCATCGACACGCCGCTCCGGCGGCCGTGAAGGGGATCGGCCGGATGATAGGGCCGGCCGGCCAGCCGCATCTCGCCCCGGTCGGGCCGGAGCGCGCCGCTGAGGATCTTGACCAGCGTGCTTTTGCCGGCGCCGTTCTCGCCGAGAAGAGCGTGGACATCGCCTTTCCGGAGAACGAGATCCACCCCCTCGAGGGCGGAGGTCGCGCCGAAACGCTTGGTGATGCCCCTCATCTCGAGAGCGGGGGCATCGGCGGGGACGGATGTCATCGATCGAGGATGGAAAGGTCGGGGGAAAGGAGCGCCTTATTCTCCGGCGTGTCCATGGTCTCTTTGATCACCAGGGTCACGCCCGTGTCCACCCGGTCGGGGATCGTCTGTCCGCGGAGATGCTGGACCATCCGGGTGACGCCTAAATATCCCATCTTGACCGGATTTTGGAGGATCAGCCCATGAAGATGGCCGTCCCGCAGGGCCTGAATGAGCTTCGGCGAGCTGTCGAAGCCGACGAATTTGACCTTGCCCGCGAGGCCCGATTCCTGCAGGGCGCGAAGCACGCCGAACGTGCTCGATTCGTTGGGGCAGAAGACCCCTTCGACGTCGGGAAAGCGGCCGAGCAGATTTTCGCCCAGCTGGTAGGCCGTTTCGGTAGTGGCGCCGGTGTACTGGTCCTTGACCAAGAGCCGCAGTCCCGGGAAGTCCTTGGTCACGGTCTCCAGGAACCCTCGTTCGCGTTCGGCGGTCGAAGCCGAGCCCTCGAGATAGCGGATCATGAAGATCGGGCCTTTCCCTCGGAGGAGTTCGCCCATGCGCCGCGCCGCGAGCACGCCGCCCTGGTAGTTGTCGGTGGCCACGAAACTGATGTAGTCCCGGCCTTGGAGCCCGGAGTCGATGATGATGACCGGGATCTTGTCCCGGACGGCGTCCTGGACGGGGCGGATGAGGGCTCGGTCGTCGAGGGGGGCGAGGACGATGCCGTCCACGCCGCGGCTGATGACGTCCTCGACGACCGTGATCTGCTGGGCGCGGTCGTCCTCCTTCTGGGGGCCCTTCCAAAGGATCTCGACGCCCAGCTCTTTCGCCGCTTGGGCCGCGCCGGCGTGGATCGACTTCCAGAATTCGTGGGTCATGCCTTTGGGGATCACCGCGATCTTGAGGGACTTGGCCTCGCCGGCGGCCGGCGCCGAACCCTTGCCGCCGCAGCCGGTCAAGACGATCCCGGCGATGAGCGGCGCGAGAAAGGAAATGCGGATACGAGAGATCATGGCCCGAGTATACCTGGAAGAAAAAGCCGAGTCAAAGATATCGGAAGGGAAAACGGGGTCGGGCCTTGGCCAAGGCCCGACCCCCGGAACGGACGAGTTTATTTTTTCTTGAGAATGGGCATGCCGGTCTTTTCGGTCTCTTTCACCATATAGCCTTCGGGGACCGCGTTGAGGGCCTCTGGACGGATATCGCGAGCGAAGTAGAAGATCCTCTGCTTCCGGCCGCCCTTAAGCGTCACGTCTTTGCCATGCAGGTAATACTTCACGCCCTTCTTGTTCGTGAATTCAAACGCCATGGGATTATACCTCCAATTTGAAAATTACGTTCGTCCTTGACCGCAAGACTCCATCATGTTCCGATTTTCGAGGATGCATGATCATGTCTTGCCTTATT
This sequence comes from Candidatus Aminicenantota bacterium, assembly GCA_030691735.1. Lineage (GTDB taxonomy): Bacteria > Acidobacteriota > Aminicenantia > Aminicenantales > UBA4085 > JAPKZI01. Next base: position 12,898 of record JAUYDS010000103.1, on the reverse strand, counting down.
CATATAAAAATTCCCAGACAAAGTCAAGAAAGAGTTTGCCGTTTTTTTAAAAAAAAATATTTTGAAAATTTTTCTTGCGTTTTGCTTTTTTGGGATTATAATAAGAATGGCTTTCTTGCGCGGGCTGGAGAAAGCCCCCACCTTTTTGGTTCCCATCATCAACCCCCCTTTTGCTGACAACAGCCCGCATTAACCCCCCCGGAGGGGGCGGCTTCATCCCCAAAAAAATCCCGACGTTCACAGACATCAACTCAAATGGAAAAAGTGGCTCTCTTTCATTTTGTGTGGGTAGATATAAGAGAAGATCCGAGAACGGCCTCGCTCCCTCGATGCGGACGAACGCTCTACTGGTCGCGGGTCCTGTCACCGATCAGCCCCAGCGTTCTCGCTCCTCACCCACCTTCGGGGGGTCCCATCCGCTTCGAACGCTGGGGCGCCCGATCGGCGCCACCCGTAATTAGAGCATTCGCGCGCATCTTCGCTCGCGGATAACAGAAAGAATTCAAGGACGCGGCGGCAGGGTTGGCCCTAAGGCCCCCATAGCGGAGGGGGGTCCCATCGCTTGCGATGGGGGGAACCGACGGGACTGGTTCCCCAGGGGGCCGGGGACCACCCTGTCGCCGTGTCGACTATTCGTCGTTATCGGTCGATCGGTTCGCCGTCCTCGTAGCCCTCGATGATTTCCCGGGGGACTTCGAAGACCTTGCCCCACCCGCCGAGCCGCGCGACGACTTCAGGATTAGCGAGCGGCCGCTTCTTTCCGTCCTGGATGAGGTAGACGCCGCGGTTCTTCCTGTTGCTCTGCTCGATGATCATCTTCCCTTCGAACGTCTGGTCGATCAGGGAGCCGGTCCTCATCTTGGCCAGCGTCTCCTCCGACGTCTCGACCAAGTGCTCCCAGGGATTCTTGCCCCTATTCCGGTCGTAGTTGTAGCGGAAGAGGCTCTCCAGGCTCTTGAACGGCCGTTTTGTGTAAGCGCCCATGGTCCTTTTTTCGATGAGATAGACCGTGGCGTCTCGGGCTTTGACGTATTTCTGGTCCAGATAGGCGAGGTTGTCGGCGTCCGGCCAGGCGCCGAACTCCCGCTCCAGGCGGCCGAGGATCTTGCGGCAGTCGGACAACGCGTAAGGCATGACGTTGCCCCGCTTCATCTCCTGTTCGAGCTCGCCGAACGAGGAGGCTATGAAGGTGAACGAGCTGAACAGGTTCGTTCGAAGGTAGTCCGTCCGGAAATAATCCGACTGCGACTCGGTCAGCTTCAGGAAGAGCCGGCAGGACGCCGCGAACGCTTCGGACTTGAAGAGAATGGCCTGTTCCTGATCGGAGATCGCTCCGTTCCATCCCCGGAAATGATCGAAGCTTTCCTGGGCCAGGGCCGTCGCCTGTCGTTCAAGCTCCACCCCGATGTCATAGATCCGGCTGCGCTGAGGGCTGCCCGCCGATGGGGCGTCGCCCGTGTCGTCCGAGGAAGACGGATCATCGGCGTTCATGCCGCCGCCGAGATCGCTGAGCGCCAGGCAAGCGGTCGAGCCGGCCAGAAGGAGGAGAATGAATATCGATCGGATAGCGGTCTTCATCATCAATGTCTCCTTGCCGTGAGAATCTTGTCTCCGGTCAATAAATAGTCCATTGCCGAAAGAAAGTCAATGAAGGGCCGGGCCGGTCATTCCGAGAAAAATTGGATCCGCCGGCGGACGGCCTCTTCGCAGATCTTGCAGAACGGTTTGGCCCCCTTCGTGAACATGAGGCAATCCACGGCCGGCCGATACAGGCCTTTGGCCGCGTAGCCCGCCCCTTCGAAGGCGCCGATACGTCCGGCGAACTTGCTCTGGGCCAGGAACCGGTCGACCCATTCGGCCTGCTCGCGGGATTTCCGCTCGGATTCCTCCTCCACCTTGGCCACTTCGGCCGCCGGCGCTCCGCTCCGCTTCATCGAGGCGATCTTGGCGTTGATCTCGCGGCGGACCTTCTGGTAGGCCAGGTCGTTCCGGTCGAACTCGTCCTTCTCCCAAGGCGTGGGGACGGCGATGCCCGGCGAAGCCGAGGCCTTCCACTTCAAAGCTTTGGGATCGAGGAGGGCGGTGATGTTCGCCTCGCGAGGCTCGACGCCCTTCGGATAGAACTCGTTATAAGCGACGTCCGAGGTGTAATATTCATCGGCCAGTCCGGCGAAGGAATGTCCTAACTCGTGGAGGAAAAGGTATTCGTACCATTGATTGTCGACCGTGAACGTGCAGTAGAGATTGTAGATCCCGCCGCCGCCGTAGCGTTTGTGATTGATCATGATGAACAGCGCGTCGTAGGGAACGTGGGCGGCGATATCGCGCAGGCTCTTGTTGTCCTCGGTCAGGACGTAGCGCTCCGAGCCCAGCGAATCGAACGTGGCGCCGACGGCCGTGGCCTTGAAGCTGCCGTGGCCCGGCTCGTCGCAGCCGCTTTCGTCCGACGGCTTCCATACGCCGTACAGATTGAACCTGTCCTTGAGGCTCTTGTAGGGTTCCTGCTTGAAGAAGACCTGGACGAACCGTTCGAGGTCCGCCCGGAGCTTGGCCTCTTCCTTCAAAGTGTATCCTTCGGCGATGAAGGCGACGTCCACTTTACGGTGCGGATCGCCGCTCTTCAGGAGCTCGAAGACCTTGACCCCGCCGCTCACGGGTTTTCTGAGGACGGTGAGCGCGGCCGGATCGATCTCGCAGGAGAACAGCGGATGGAAGGCGTATTGCCGGTCCCTGCCCTCCACGGTGAACTTGATCTTTTTTTGGGGACAGGGGATGAGCGCGGACTCGTGGTAGGTCCGCTTGATCCCTTTCAGCGCGGCGTCGGTCGTCTGGTATTCGCCGAAGGTGGCATCGAAGCCCCGGGAAAAGATAAGCTTGCCCGAGTCCAGGTCGTAGACCTTCACGTAATAGCGGCCGTTGTCGAAATCGTCCAGGAGATTCTTCCGGCTGCCCGCCCAGAGGCCCTGGATGTGGACCTGGTCGAGGGTGACCAGCTCCTCTTTCGCGTTTCCGATGTGAAAATAATCCAGACGCATGGTCTGATCGACGAAATATCGGTCGAAATCGACGGCGGCCGGGGCGGCGGCAGGGGCCCCAGGCTTTGTCTGGGGATCCATTTCCGCCGTACTCAGCCGCGTATTTACATCGCGGGTGAGTGCCCCGGGCTTTACCCGGGGGTCCACTTCCGCCGTACTCGCCCGTGTATATAAGCTATGGGCGAGTGGCGAGCCGAAGGCTCGTCCCTTGACCTGGCTCTGGGCGAACTGCGGCGCGGCCAGCGCCAGCACGGACAAAAAAAGGATCGCGGGACTTTTCATGGGACCTCCTCATGTGAATGCGATCGGCGATTCGTATCTCCCGTTTATCATAATCGATAAACGCATCAAAAAAAAGAAGGGGGATCCGAGGGGGGTCCCAAAGAAAGCCAGCGCAGCGAAGCGGGCCTGGATCCGCTAAAATTGCTTTCCCCTTCACGGCTCCATATAATAGGGTTCGATGAATCCCGTCCTCTCGATCGAGAATGTCCACAAGTCGTTCTCGACCGGTTTCATCCCTAAGAAAAGAGAGATCCTCAAAGGCATCTCCTTCTCCGTCGCCGAAGGCGAGATCTTCGGCTACCTCGGCCCAAACGGGGCCGGCAAGACGACGACGCTCAAGAGCGTTCTCGGCCTGATCTTCCCCGACGAGGGCCGGATCGAACTCCTCGGCCGGCCTCACCTCGATCCGCGGGCCAAGGAACGGCTCGGCTTCCTGCCCGAAAATCCCTATTTCTACGACTATCTGACCGCCCGGGAGTTTCTCGACTTCTACGGCCAGCTCTTCGGCATCCCGAAAAGCGCGCGCGACGAGCGGATCGCCCGGCTCCTCAAGCTCGTCGGCATGGATCGATCGTCCGGCCTCCCGCTCCGCAAGTTCTCCCGGGGCATGCTCCAGCGCGTCGGCCTGGCCCAAGCGCTGATCAACGACCCAGCCTTCGTCATCCTCGACGAGCCGCTCGGCGGTCTCGACCCGCTCGGCCGCAAGGAGATCCGCGACATCATCCTCAACCTCCGCCGCGAGGGAAAGACCGTCCTTTTCACCTCCCATATCCTCCAGGACATCGAGATGATCTGCGACCGCGTGGCCATCATCGTCGGCGGCCGGATCCTGAGCCAAGGCAAGCTCACCGACCTCGTTTCGGAAAAGGTCCTCTTCACCGAGGTCACGGTCTCCGGCGTCGAGCTCGAAGAGCTGGCCGCGCTCGGCGAAAGCCTGACCGTGCAGGCGGACCGCGTCCTGCTCAAGGTCGTCGAGGAGGACAAGGTCCAGGACATTCTGACGCTGGTCCAAAAAAATAACGGCCGGATCCATTCCCTCATCCCCAGGACGCAGACCCTGGAGGACCTCTTCGTGGACATGGTGAAACCGCAATGACCGTCAAGATTGTCAAGGTGATCGCCCTCAACACGTTCAAAGAGGCCGTCCGCGACCGCATCCTCTATCTCCTCCTTTTTTTCGCCGCCGTATCGATCCTCTTCGCCCGGGTCCTGGCCCTGCTCACCGTCGGCGACCGGGCCAAGATCATCAAGGACGTCGGGCTCGCCTCGATCTCGCTCTTCGGCGCGCTGATGGCCATTCTGATCGGAACCGGCCTTGTTTACAAAGAGATCGAAAAGCGGACGATCTTCACCCTCATCTCCAAGCCCATCCGCCGCCCCGAGTTCCTCCTCGGCAAATTCTTCGGGCTCGTCCTGACCCTCTTCGTCATGCTCCTGGCCATGAGCCTCATCTTCCTGGCCCTGGTCTTCGTCCACACCTGGACGATCGAGTGGACGATGCTCGTCGCGATCCTCTTCATCTTCCTCGAGCTCGTCCTGATCACGGCCGTGGCCGTCCTCTTCTCCTGCTTCTCGACGCCCATCCTGAGCTCTCTCTTCGCCCTCTCGTTCTATCTCATCGGCCATTTCTCCTGGAGCCTGGAAACGTTCATCAAGAAAGCCCGGCCGGGCGCGACCAAAATCCTTCTCCAGGTCCTCTACGCCATCCTGCCCGACCTGGAGAACTTCAACCTGAAGACCGAGGTCGTCCACGGTCTTCCCCTCTCCGCCGCCCATCTCCTGTATTCGGCGGCCTACGGGATCGTCTACGCGGCCTTCATCCTGGCTCTGGCCGTCCTTATCTTCCGCCGGCGGGATTTCGTTTAAGCGATGAAAAAGAACGTCTCGCTGGGGCTCGTCCTGGTCCTTCTCGCCCTGTCCTTCATGGGCCTCAAGGTCCGGATCGAACAGATCCCGCGGCCAAACGTCCCCGGCTCGAGCATCATCTACCTCCCCTCGGGCAAGTATCTCAAGATGACGACGTTCGGCTTTTCCTCGCTCGCGGCCGACCTCATCTATATCTGGGCCATCCAATACTACGGCAACACCGCCATCACCGACCGCTTCGCCTATTTCACCCATATCTTCGACGTCATCTCCGAGCTCGATCCGAAATACATCGATCCCTATGAGATCGGCGCCCTGATCGCCATTTACGACAGCCGGGACATCCCCTTGGCCCTCAAGATTCTGGACATGGGCTTGGCCAAGAACCCCGACCAATGGATCTTCCCCCTCGAAGCGGGCCATTATGCCCAGATGTATGCGAAGGACTACGAGCTGGCTAAAGAATATTTTAAAAAAGCGATGGACATCCCCGGCGCGCCCGACGTCGCCAAACGCCTCTACGCCGCGGCCTCGTTCAAGACGTTGGATCTCAAGACGGCCTGGGAGACCTGGCTCGAGGTCTACAAGACGGCGACTGACGACCAGATCCGGAAGATCGCCTCCAACCACCTCTATCAAGTCAAGGCGGCCGTGGACATCGCCGCGCTCAAAAGCGCCCTGGAAAAATACCGGGAGCGGTTTGGGCGGAATCCCCTCGAGCTCGAACAGCTCGTCCGGGCCGGCATCCTCTCCTCGCTCCCCCAGGACCTCGACGGGAAAGACTATCTCTACGATCCGCCGACGGGCGAAATCAAGACGCAGGTCAGCCCATGGAAGCGTTGATCCTCGTCGTCCTCTGCGGACTGGCCTGGGGCAGCTTTCTCAACGTCGTGATCTATCGGCTGCCGGCCGGCCTGAACCTGGCCAAGCCGCCTTCGTCATGCCCGTCGTGCCAAGCGCGCATCAAGCCCTACGACAACTTCCCCGTCCTCTCCTATCTTCTTCTCCGGGGAAAATGCCGCCACTGCGGAACGCCGATCCCCTTTTCCTACGTCCTTGTTGAAGTCCTGACTCCGGCCGCGTTCGTCGGCCTTTATCTCCATTATTCCCTGAGCTTCTTCTTTTTCGCCTCGTGCCTGTTCACGACCGCCCTCATCGTCCTCGGCTTCATCGATTATCGCCACAAGATCCTTCCGGACAGGATCACCTTCCCGGGCATCGCCCTCGCTCTCGTCTATTCCTTCTTTCGCCGCGACCTGCCCCTCCTCCAAGCCCTCCTCGGCGCGGCCGTCGGGGCCGGATTCCTATTGCTCATCTACGGGGGATACTATCTGGTGCGGAAAAAAGAGGGGCTGGGCCTGGGCGACGTGACCATGATGGTCATGGTCGGCGCTTATCTCGGTTGGGTGAAAACCCTCCTGACCCTGATCCTGGCCTCGTTCGTGGGAGCCTTTGTCGGCATCTTGATCATCGCCGTTAAAAAGAAGGACCTCCAATATATGCTGCCCTTTGGGACCTTCCTCGCCCCGGCCGCCTATGTCGCCCTCGTCTGGGGCGACCGGATTCTCGCCGCCTACCTCAGTCTGTTCCAATAACAGGATTATCCCTCGTCTCTATCAGGCGAGTGATTGACGCGAGTGCGACAATCATGATCCCCCCCACCCCCCTTTAGCAAAGAGGGGAAGGATAACCCTCTTTTCTGAAAGGGGGAATGGAGAGACAAGCACACCGCTTTTTCTAGAGTGGGGGAGAAGGGGAGATTAGGGCGCCTCGCTTTTCCGCAAGCGGGGATTAACTCCCCCCCTTTTCTAAAGGGGGGTGTGGGGGGATTAGCTTACCTTCTCTCCTGCCAGGACTTGACCTGTAATTTGCCCGACGGGGTGCCATATTTGTCCCAGGATCCCAGCGATTCGTCGTAGTGAATTCCGGTGTTCGAGGACATGGAAATATAATTGCAGGCGATCGAGCCGAACAAATCGGCGTTCGCGGCATAGTCGATGGTCGCTTCGGGCACGTAGATGACCCCCCAGAACTCGGAGTTGGACCGCCAGGTCATGGTGTTGAACTCCGCCGTGCCGAGAATGGCCAGGTTCTTAGGGTCGCGAGAGAGATTATTGACCTGAGTGTTGCTCTCCTGCAGGAAGGTCCCGTTGCCGAGGATGAGCTCGACATGGGAGTCCGGCGTAATCTCCAGGATCGAATTGCTGTTCATGACGAAATCGCCGTTGACATAGATCTTCACGTCGCCTGAGATCGTGACCTTGGTGTTCGTGCCCATCGTGAACCCCGTGTAAACTCCGCTCTCCGTGATCGTGACGGGCGGGCTGTCGTTGCCGAGATAAAAATTCCCCTTTTCGGTCAGAAGAGGCGGGTTGTAGGGAGGCAGGGACTTTATTTCAGGGAGCGTCGTCAACTCCCCCGTGATGGAGGCGTTGTTTCGCAGCTGGACGACGAGGTTGGGATCGCTCTCGTAGCCGGTCGCGGCGTCGCCATTGACGATCGTATTATTTAAAAGAACGACGTCCCACTGATGAGAGGCGTTGGTCCCGACATTGCCCTTCGAGCCCGGTTGGAGCGGATCGTACGCCCCCAGCGTGGAATTGTAGCTGTCGATGTAGGCGTTGCCATGGAGGTCGAACCCGACGTCGCCGAAGATGCCGAAATTGAAATACGACTCGGTCTCATGCCCCAGATCGACCCGGATCGTCTTTTCGAGGGCCGTTCCCCCAACCCAGGGGACGATCCCCTTGGCCGTAACAAAAGGATTGTCGCTGGCCGGATTCTGGACCTCGATCTCGACGTTCCCGACCAGCAGGCCTTGGGCCGTTTCCACGGAAGTCAAAGTGAGGCTGCGCTTGAATAGGTCTCCGCTCCAGGAAGCGATATCGCCGTAGTTCAGTTCCCAGATCGCCCTCTCTACGCCTGCCTCGGCCAAGTTCATGGCCATCAGGCTCTTGTGCGTCTTTTCGGTGATCCTGACCTGCCCGGTGAGTTTGAAGAGGAACGGCAGGGCCAGGCCGAGCATGACCACTCCCGCCAGAAGCGAGACGAACAGGGCGATGCCTTTCTCCCATGGCCGCGCCTCGGTAGTTCTTTTCATTTGAACAACCTATCTATATCCTAATCCTAACCCTGCCCTATGTCAATCCTCGCAACGGTCGGATTTAGAGGGGATTTTTTTCACCCCTCGGCTTACGCGCGGCTGGAGGGTGATGATTAGCCGGCCCTAAGGCTAGTCTCTCGCCGCCTCCTGAAAATCACCCCCGGAATCACCCCTGGGGGCGATTGCCTCCGTTTCCCCTGGGAATTAGCCTACAAGGGCGCGCCAAGGGATTTCCTCCGCGATATAGAGAAGGATATGTGTATGCGCCGAAAAAAAGACGAAGGTTTTTCCCTGATCGAGGTCCTCATCGCCATGACCATCCTGGGCATCATGAGCATGACCCTGATCGCGGTCCTCGTCCATGGTTTCAACCTTCTCTCCCGGACCAAGCAGATCAACCTGGCTACCCAGGTCTGCCAGGAACAGGTTGAGCTCATCCGGAACAAGCCTTTCGACAGCATCCTGAACCTCGGCACGACCTATACCAACGACAAGCTCACCTCCCTCCCCAATGGCCAGGGGACCCAGGCCCTCGAATCGAGCGTCGGCAACGACATCCGGAAGCTTACGGTCAGCGTCTCCTGGAGCTTCCGCGGGCAGACCATGCGCAAGGACGTGGTGACCCTGATCACGCGGTCGGGCATCGACAAGAAATAAAGCGGAACAAGGAGTGGCCTCCACGCATATTATCGCCAAAAAACGGACAAAGACCGGCTCTTCCCGTCAAGGGCTGACCTTGATTGAGGTTCTGATCGGCCTGGTGATCATGTCGATGCTCCTTGTCTTCCTGTTGTCCTTCTACGCCAAGGGCCAGCGGGACTTCTTCCAGGGCAACGTCCGCTCGGACGTCCTGGATAAGGCCCGCTATCCGCTGAGCTGGATCGGCCGGGACGTGAACGCCGCGATCGCTGTCAATTCGAACCATGAGTCGTACAATGCCTCAGGCACCGTCCTCGTCCTGAAGCTGCATACCCTGGACGCCAACGGCTATTCGATCGATGACTCCAGCCAATACGACGACATCGTCTATTCCGTGAGCAACAACCGGCTGACGCGGCACTGCCACCCCAACTCCGCGAGCTTCCGGCAAGCCGGTGACCGGGTCCTGGCCGACAATGCGGCCGGACTGGCCATAACGTACTACGACGCCGACGAAAACGTTCTGACATCCAATTACACTCAAGCGGCGGCCGTCAAAGTGGAAGTGACCGTCAGCGTGAATGTCGGCAGCCGCAATTTCCGGCAGGCTTCGGGCTCACGGTTCACATTGAGGAACAAGGCGACGTGAAAAAATCTTAGGGCGGCGGGGCTTCACCGGTCATCGACGCGGCCGAACAGGACCCGCGGACGACGGTCGAGAACGGGGTTAAGGAAACCGGTCAGTCCGCCAGCTTTTTCAGGAGGGCGTCCCTGGCCCGGGATTGGACGGCCTTGGAGAAGACAAAAAAGGACTTCCTGGCCACGTGGATCCTGGTTATGGCCTCATCGTATTTTTTATGAAGGGCTTTCTCCACTCCGATCTCCCGGCGCAGGCCGTGCCGTTCAAATTGTTCGACCCACCAACCGGAGCCCGCGCCGATCATATGCCCGTTGACCGGGTATCCGGACGCATCCGTGTGGACAATCGAGAAGAGCCGGCCCTCCGCGATATCCCGCTCCCAGTCTTGGATATAGACCTCAAAGATCGTCCCGAAGACCTCATCGCGTCCGAAGGCCGGGATGTTGCAGAAAAGAAATCCCCCGTCCTCCAGAAGGCTGTCGAGCTTGGCGATATAGAGGCCAAGCTTATTGGGGTTCAGATGCTCGAAGACGTCCAGGCCCAGAACGAAATCGAAGCGCTTTCGGAGATCCAGGTCCAGGATGTCGCCAAGATGGATGTTCCCCCGGATAGCGGGAAAGGCCTTGGCCAGAGCCAGGCGGCTGATATCGACGCCCTCGCTCGGGATTCCCATGTCCTTGAGACATTTCATGACGGGCCCGTTGGCGCAGCCGAAGTCGAGGGCCGTCCGCGGTTCGAAGAGCGAGACGATCTCGGCATGAAGCCGCTTGTCCTCCGAGATGAGGTAGCTCCAAACTCCCGGTTTTTCATAATATCCGTTCTCAATGATCTGTCGCTCCAGCCAGTCGAAATCCTCGCTTCCCTCGGCCTGAAAAATCCAGATGTCCCTTCCGTGGATGTCCTTGATCGAACGGTAGCGGTCCGGCCGTTCCTCTATCACGGACAAAACGGGCATGTTCTCGCGGATGACCTTGTTGATGAATTCTTCCGATTGGACGATGCTCAGGACGATCGACATGCGCGGATGGCCTTCTTTCAGATAATTCAGATAATGGCTCTTTCCCGTTTCATCGACGCCCCGCCCCAAGAGCTGATGATAGACGTCCTCCAGGAACTGGAGATCGGATGACCCCTCTGCGTCACATCTCTTTTCCGAGCGGATATCGTCCGCTCTTTTCTTGAAACTCACTTTGAACATCGCCACGCTCCGGATTTTCCATACTATTTCCAAGAAAGGAAAAAGTCAAGAAATCGGGGCCACCCAGGATTGCCGATAGGATAAACAGGACTTCCCCCAATAATTAAGCCCAAACCGGGCTAAGTTATTTTATTTCTTGGAATTAGTCTGGACACATATCTGGAAATAAAATTTGGGGGTACTTTCCTCCTATTCCCCGGTTGAATTTCCCCCGTCAATATGGTATTGATTTAGTTTATGTTACAGGACGCACGGGGCGCCTGGGCGGCCCTCCTCCTCGTTTCGTTCGCCTTCCTGGGATTCGCCCTGTTCGCCAACCTCCCCGTCCTCCACCAGGGTTTTCTGTTCGCCGACCAGGCCGTCTATTACTCCATGGCCCAGAGCCTCGCTTTCGACGGCGACATCGAGTACACCAAGAAAGACCTGGTCCGCTACATGGAGGATTTCGCGGCGGGACCGAACGGCATCTTCCTGAAAAGGGTCAAGACGGACGGGGCGGAGAAACTCTTCTTCGCCAAGAATTTCGCCTACCCCCTCTTCGCTGCGCCCTTCGTCCGGGTCTTCGACAGCAACGGCCCCCTCGTCTTTCATGCCGTCCTGCTCTTTCTCCTCCTGCTCATGGGTTTTTCCTATTTTTCGCTGGCCAACAGCCCGGGGGCATCGCTCCTCCGCGTCCTGACGTTTCTGTTCGCCTCCGTGGCGGGCGTCTATTTCCTGTGGATCGCGCCGGATTTCTTCAACCTCTTCCTCGTCTTCACCGTCCTGTTCCTGTGGCTCTATAAGGTCCGCTGGCAGGACCAAGGCCGACCGGCCGCGGGCGCCGTGACGCCCCGCTGGCAGCGGTTCCTCCTGTCGGGAGCGTCGGATTATCTGGCGGCGTTCATCGCCGGCATCGCCGTCTATTCCAAGCCTCCGAACATCGCCGTCTTGGGGCCGTTCCTCCTCTGGACCCTGCTCAAGAAGAAATATGCCAGGGCCGCCGGGATCCTCCTCGGCTTCGCCCTGAGCTTCGGGATCCTCTTCGGGACGACCTATTTGATGACCTCGGATTGGAACTACCAGGGCGGCGAGCGGAAGACCTTTTATTACAGTTTCCCCCTGGAAAAGGACGGCGTCACCTTCGACAATACCGGCTGGACGATGACCGCCACCGGATATGTGGAACGGGTCCTGCGCCCGGTCAAATTCGTCTTTTACAATATCTTTTATTATATTTTCGGACGGTTCACGGGAATAACCTGGTATTTCTTTCCGGCCGTTCTCTTTCTCATCCTCTTCGTTTTAGGGAAAAAGAGCTTCGACCGGTGGCTCATCCTGGTCGCCCTGGCCGGCGAGATCCTCATTTATATCATCCTGATGCCCGACAATTATGGAGGCGGCGGCGGTTCCCTGGGCAATCGCTATTTTCTCGGCATCTATCCCCTGTTCCTGTTCCTGCCGGACATCAAGATCAAAGACAAGGAGTTTCTCGTCGCCTGGGGAATGGCCGCGCTCTTTATCGGCCAGATCCTCCTCGCTCCCCTGCAGTCCTCGGCCCGTCCCTCCACACACGGCAAAAAGCCGCCGTTCACCCTCCTGCCCGTGGAGCTGACGCTCATCAACGAGCTCCCGACGAACACGAATCCCAACGCTTTCAGGCAGCAATGGGGCAGTCCGTCGTACAAGGACCGTTTTGTCTACTTCTTGAACGACAATTTCAATCGAAAGGATCCGGGGGAGGAGGGCTGGTGGACGCTCGGCGACCGGAAGACCGACTTCATCCTTCGGACCTTTTTCCCGGTCAAAGAGGTCGTGGTCCATCTGTTGAGCAATCCGCGGCTCTCGAACAGGATCACGGTCACGGTCGAGGGCCGGACGCAACACGTAACGCTCGGCGCCAGCGAAAAGGCGACGCTCCGATTTCAGGTCGGGAACGGCTTTCAGGACCGGCAAGCCCATTTATACCGCCTCAAGATCAAGGCCGACAAAGGCTCCATCCCCTACTTCGAAAACGAATCGAGCCAGGAACGGCGCCGGCTCGGCGTCTTCTTCGAGCTCGAGGTCACGGCCAAGTAGCCCATGTGCGGCATCTGCGGCATCGCCACGACGAGGGGCGGACCGCCCGTCTCCCCTGAGCTCTTAACCCGGATGTGCCG
>JAUYDS010000079.1 GCA_030691735.1 Candidatus Aminicenantota bacterium | reverse complement strand
GTCAAGGGACGAGCCTTCGGCTCGCCACTCGCCCGTGGCTTGTATCCACGGGCGAGTACGGCGGAAGTGGACCCCCGGGCAAAGCCCGGGGCACTCACCCGCGATGTAAATACGCGGCTGAGTACGGCGGAAGCGGATCCCCAGACAAAGCCTGGGGCCCCTACCGCCGCCCCGGCCGCCGTCGCCATCAAGAAGATCCAGGCCACCGAACAGATGCGCAAGTTCATGGCGGATTATTTCTATGCTTTGAACCGGGCTTCGGAGGAAGGACATCCCAAAGTCGCCTGGTGCTCGAGCGTCGGACCGGCCGAGCTGCTGCTGAGCCTGGGATTCGTCGTTTATTTTCCAGAGAATCACGGGGCGCTGCTGGGAACGACGCGGACGGCCAACACCTACATCCCCGTGGCCAACTCGATCGGGTATTCTCCTGATATCTGTTCTTATCTCACCAGCGATATCGGGGCCTACATCAAGAAGGAGACCCCCCTCTCCCGGGCCTACGAAGGCATCCGTTCCGTCCCAAAGCCCGACGTCCTGGTTTTCAACACCAACCAATGCCGCGACGTCCAGGATTGGTTCAACTGGTATTCCCGGGAACTGAAAGTCCCGGCGCTTGGCATATCGACCTACCTCAACATCGGACAGATCACGGCCGACCATCTCCGCGGAATCGTCCATCAAATCGAAGGCCTGATCCCTCCCCTGGAGAAGATCTCCGGCCGGATGTTCGATATCGATCGGCTGCGGAGCGTCATGGCTCTCTCCAGGGAGTGCACGGAACTCTGGAAAAGAGTTCTGGAAACGAACATGTCCATCCCCGCGACGATGAGCTTTTTCGACGCGACCATCCAGATGGGTCCGGCCGTGGTCATGAGGGGGTCCCAGGCCGCCGTAGACTACTATAAGATTCTTCTCAAAGAGCTCGAGGAGCGCGCCGCCAAGAAGAACGGGGCCGTCGAAGGAGAACGATTCCGGCTGTACTGGGAAGGAATGCCCATTTGGGGGAAACTGCGCGACCTCGCCGAATTTTTCATCAGCCTGCGGACGGCCGTCGTCGTCTCGACCTACTGCAACAGCTGGATTTTCGACAGCTTCGACCCCGCCGACCCCCTGATGAGCCTGGCCCGGGCGTATACGGAGATCTTCATCGCCCGGAACGAGAACACCAAAGAGCGGTCCATCGAACAGATGGTCGATAAATACAAAGTCGACGGAATCCTTTTCCACGATGCAAAAACGTGCCCGAACAACTCCAACAACCGCTACGGCATGCCGGAGCGGCTGGCCAAGCGGCTGGGCATCCCGACTTTAGTCTTCAACGGCGACCTGAACGATCTCCGCTGTTATTCGGAGGAACAAGCCAAGACCAATATCGAGGCCTTCATCGAGCAGATGGAGGCCTGATCGTGCGAGCCGGCCCGAAATCCCAAGAGAGCGGGGAGCGAAATCATCGACGGCGGCCGGGGCCCCGGGCTTTGCCCGGGGGTCCACTTCCGCCGTACTCGCCCGTGGATACAAGCCACGGGCGAGTGGCGAGCCGAAGGCTCGTCCCTTGACCGGGCCCGCCGATGATTTAGGAGGCTGGACAGAGATGATGGGGCGCGGTCTGTTCATAGGATTGGACATTGGAGCCTCCATGACCAAGGCCATTGTCATCGATCAGCAGCGAAACATCCTGGGGCAGGGGGTGGTCTTTTCCGGCGCGGATTTCCAGGCGGCCATAAAGAAGGCCCTCAAGAAGGCCCAAGGAATGGCCGGGCTCAAAAACACGGAGGGAAGCCTGATCATCGCCACCGGGTACGGAAGGAGAAGCGTTTCTTTCGCCCACTCGACTCGGACGGAAATCAGCTGTCATGCCCGGGGAAGTTTCCATTTCTTTCCCCGGGCCCATTCTCTGGTGGACATCGGCGGCCAGGACAACAAGGTCATCAAAGTGGACGGCCGCGGAAACCGCATCGCGTTCAAGATGAACCGGAAATGCGCCGCAGGGACCGGAGCTTTTCTCGAAGAGATTGCCAACCGCCTGAAGGTCAAGGTCGGGAGGCTCAATGAGCTGGCCGAAAAAGCGACAAAGGATATTTCGATCGGAAGCTACTGCACCGTGTTCACGGCGACCGAGATCCTGACCAAAATCAGGGAAAACGTCGACCTCAAAGACATCGTCCGGGGAATTTATCTGAGCGTCATTCAAAGGATTATGGAGATGGACATGCTGGAAGGGGAGGTCGTCATGACCGGCGGAGTCGCGGCCCATAATCCTTTCCTCGTCAGGATGTTCGGGGAGAAGATCGGCCGGAAAATCTTCGTCCCTCCGCTCCCCCAATTCACGGGCGCGTTTGGAGCCGCTCTCTATGCCCTCGAAACAAAAGGAGGCTGATATGTTGGATGCCTTGTTCAAGCCCAAGTCGGTGGCCATCATCGGGGCCTCCAGCAATCCGCTGAGCATCGGACATATTGTCCAAAAAAACCTTCTCGACCACGATTTCAAGGGCCCCATCTATCCCATCAACCCGAAAGCCGTCTCGATCATGAGCTTCAGAACCTACGCCTCGATCACCGACGTCCCCGACGAAGTCGATCTCGTGAATATCTCGATCAAGAACACTTTGGTTCCCGCCGTTCTGGAAGAATGCGGGAAGAAGGGCGTGAAGTTCGCGATCGTCCACACGGCCGGCTTCAAGGAGACGGGAGAGGAAGGCCGCCGGCTCGAGGAACGGATCGTCGCCATCGCCCACGCCCATGGCCTGCGCATCTTCGGGCCGAACTCTCAAGGCATTCAGAATTCGGACCCGGCCGTCTCCGTCTACGCGAATTTCACCTTTGTCCCGATGACCCCGGGGAATATTTCGATCGTCGCCCAAAGCGGAGGGGTCGGGGAGACGCTCAAGCTCCACCTCCACAAGATCGGGAAGGGCATCCGGATGTACGCCAGCTTCGGCAACGAAGCCGACGTGAGCCTGAACGAGATCATCGACTATTACGGACAGGACGAAAAAACCCGGGTGATCATGGTTCATATCGAAACCCTCAGGGACCCCGCGGGATTCCTGGAGGTGGCCGGCCGGGTCGCGCCCCACAAGCCCATTCTGGCCTTGAAAACGGGAAGGACTTCGGAGGGGGCCGTGGCCGTGGCCTCTCATACCGGGTCCTTGATGGAGCAAAACACGCTGACCGACGTGATCTTTAAAAAAAGCGGCGTTCTCCGTTTTCACTCCCAGGAGGAAATGGTCAACGCGGCCATCGCCTTCTCCAGCCAACCCGTTCCCAAGGGCGACCGGGCCGTCATCGTGACCAACACGGGAGGGCCGGCCATCATCGCCGTGGACGAGTGCGTCTCGGCCGGACTGAAGCTGGCCAAGCTGAGCGACACGACCAAGGAGAGGCTGAAAAAGCTCGTCTTTCAGGAGGCCATCGTTTCCAACCCGGTGGACGTCGTGGCCACGGCCGGCCCGGATCAGTATGGGGGCACGGTCGCGGCGCTGCTCGAGGATGCGAATATCGATTCCCTGCTCCTTGTCTTCGTCACCGCGCCCTTCGTCGATTGCGAGGGAATCGCCCGCCGGCTGGGAGAGCTGGGCCGGACCGCGACGAAGCCCATCGTCTGTCAGGTAATCACCATCGAGAAATGGGCCGAGGTCATCCGCCTCATCCGGGAAAGCGGAATCCCTGTCTATGACTACGCGGAGTCGGCGGCCAGGGTTCTCGGAACCATGACTCAATACGGGAAGTTCCTCCTGCGGGAAGCCCCCTCCCATGTCCGATTCAAAGTCGAAAAGCCAATGGCCGAAAAAATCTTCGAGCGGAACAAGGGGAAAAAAGGATTCCTGCGGCAGGATGAGGTCTTCCAAATCCTGGAGTCCTATGGAATCCGGGGGGTGAAGACGCTCCGGGTGGAGAGGGAAGATGATCTGGAGAAGGCGGCCGGAAAAATCGGCTTTCCCCTGGTCTTGAAAGTGGATTCCGAGGAGATCATCCACAAGACCGAGGCGGGGGGGGTCGCCCTCAACCTGAAAAATAAGGCCGAACTCCTGGCGGCTTTCGCCAAGATGACCAAAACTTTCGCCCCACAGAAGCCGGGCTATGTTCTCCAGGCATATGCGGAGGCCGGACAAGAAATGATCGTGGGCCTCAAAGGAAACAAAGGGCTGGCCCCGACGATGATGTTCGGCCTGGGCGGGGTATTCGTCGAGACGCTCCGGGACGTCCAGTTCCGGCTCACTCCGCTGTCCGAGCAAGACGTCCTCGAGATGATTCGGTCAATCAAGACCTACCGCCTTCTCGAAGGAGTGCGCGGGGAGGGCCCTCGGGATATCGAGGCCCTGGCCGAGATGATGATGCGGCTCTCCCAGCTCGGCACGGACATCCCTTGGATCGACGAGCTGGATTTGAACCCCGTCCTGGTTTTCGAGAAAGGGAAGGGCGCGACCGTCGTTGATGCCCGAATAAAGGCGGCCCTGTAAAGTCGTGAACATAAGGAGAGCCTAATGGGAAAAATCGCCGTAATCGGGATCGGGCCTATGGGGAGCATTTTGGGCGCTCATCTCATCAAGGCCGGGCATGACGTCTTTCTTGTGGATGTTCGGAAAGATCGGCTGTTGGCCCTTCAAAAAGAGGGCCTGACCGTCCGAGATCCGAGACGGCAGATCAGCGGGGACTTGGCCGTTTGCGCCGACAAGATCCTGTTCTCGGCCAAGGACCTCCCGCCCGACTTGGATTATGTTTTCATATGCACGAAAACGTACAGTCTCCAACACGTGGCCGCCGAGCTCCTGGCCATGTCTTCTCCTCCCCCCAAACTCATCATCTTCCAAAACGGGCTGGACAATGAGGACAATCTCGCGGAGCTCTTCGGATTCGAGCGCGTCTTCCGCAACATCAACAATTTTGCCGGCATGATGAATTCGGACACCGAGGCCGAGATCACGTTTTTCCACCGGCCCAATTATCTCGGCGCCCTGGACAAAAAAAACGGGTCCGCGGGACGCGATCTGGCGGCCATCCTCTCCGCCGCCGGCATTGAGACCCTCTTCACGGAAGACATCAAAAAGCCCGAATGGGAAAAGGCTATTTTGAACGCCGGTCTGGCCCCGATTTCAGCGGCAACCGGGCTGACCATGAAAGAGGTCATGGATTTCTCTCTGCTCCGGGAAATGGTCGAGAACCTGCTCCATGAAAGCATCGGCGTGGCCCGAGGCGTCGGCATTCCTCTGGCCGATAATTTCTTTGAACACTGCTTGTCCTATCTCGAAAAAGGCGGGTATCACAAGCCTTCGATGC
Source organism: Candidatus Aminicenantota bacterium (assembly GCA_030691735.1). Taxonomy (GTDB): domain Bacteria; phylum Acidobacteriota; class Aminicenantia; order Aminicenantales; family UBA4085; genus JAPKZI01. Next base: position 63,060 of record JAUYDS010000079.1, on the reverse strand, counting down.
TCCTGGATATTGAAAGGGGAGAGAGTACTGAGATAGACTTCATGAACGGCCGGATCGCCGAATACGGAAGCCGATTGGGGCTTCCGGTTTTCTACAACAGGATGATCACGGCGGTGATCAAAGGGCTGGAAAAGAATGCGGCCAATAAAACAAAAGGAGGCGCTCCATGACCCTGCTGCGGGAAGAAAAAGACGGCATCCTCTATCTCGACTTCAACGCTCCTCCGGTCAATGTCCTCAAGGCGGAGACCCTCCGGGATTTGGCGAGGATCTTCGCCCGCGACAGCCGGGTCAAGGTCGCCGTTCTGAAGGGAAGCGGAAAGATGTTCTGCGCCGGGCTCGATGTCAAGGACCATCTTCCGGACAAGGTCGAAGAGATGATCCGCCTTTTCTCCGAGCTCATCTTAGGATTCTTCGAATTTCCAGGTCTCGTGGTCTCCGTCGTCCACGGCGGAGCGTTCGGCGGCGGCTGCGAAATCGCCTTTTGCTCCGACCTGCTCCTGGCCGAAAAGGGCGCGGATTTCGGGCAGCCGGAAATCAAGCTCGGGGTCTTTCCCCCGGCGGCCTGCGCCCTGTATCCCGTTCTTTTCCCCTCCAAAATCTCGAATCACATCATCTTTTCCGGCGAGAGCGTCAAGGCCGAAGAGCTGGAACGCCTCGGCATCGTCAATCGAACCTTCGAGAGGGATATCCTCTTCGAGAGGGCCCACCAATTCCTTCTCCCTTTGACGAAGTTGAGCTCCGCGGCCGTCCGCCTTGCCAAAAAAGCGTCTCACGTCCACTTGCCTAAGCTTAAAGACAACCTCGAGACCGTGAACCGCATTTATCTCGACGAATTGATGAAGACGGAAGACGCCCTCGAGGGGCTCACCGCCTTTCTCGAAAAACGTAAGCCGACCTGGAAAAATCGATAATCCCCCAAAAGGAGGCATCATGAAAGCGGCGCTTTTTTACGGACCCCAACAACCTTTGAGAATCGAAGATGTGAACGTCCCTTCCCCCGGGAGGGGAGAGGTCTTGGTCAAGGTCCGCGCCTGCGGGGTCTGCCATACGGACCTGCATTATATCGACCACGGCGTGCCTACCTTCAAGACCCCCCCCATCATCCTCGGCCACGAGGTCTCGGGGACGATCGAATCCCTGGGCGAAGGTGTCCGCGGCTTCGGGCAGGGGGACCGAGTGCTCGTCCCCCCCGTCTTCACCTGCGGCGCCTGTGAAATGTGCAGGACGGGACGAGAAAACATCTGCGCCAACATGATCATGCTCGGAAACCACGTCCACGGAGCCTATGCCGAATACGTGGTCGCGCCGGCCAAGGACGTCATTCCCCTGCCCCCCGAAATCGACATCGAGAAGGGAAGCGTTATTTCGGACGCAGTCTCGACGCCTTTCCACGCCCTTTTGAACAGGGGAAGGGTCAGGCCGGGGGACAAGGTCGCGGTCTTCGGCTGCGGAGGACTGGGATTGAATGCCGTCCAGGTCGCCAAGGCCCTCGGCGCTTTCGTCATCGGCGTCGATGTGATCCCCAAAAAACTGGAATTCGCGAAAAATTTCGGGGCCGACGAGGTCCTGACCCCCAGCGAGGATATCGCCAAAAAGATAAGAAAACTGAGCGGCGGCGGCGTCCATGTGGCGGTCGACGCGGTCGGGAATCCCTCCATCATGCAAACCGCCTTCTCGGTATTGAGGACAGGCGGCAAGCTTTTGATCATGGGCTACTCCGACCAGAATGTCACCTTCAATGCCGGCCGGATCATGTTTCGGGAATTGGAAATCGCGGGGACCCTGGGCTGCCCGCCGTACCTTTATCCCAGACTCCTGGAGCTCGTCCGAATGGGAAAAATCAAGGTTGATGAGCTGGTGACCCATTCCTTTCCCCTGGAGCGCATCAACGACGCCTTTGCCCTTCTCCGGGCCGGAGAAGAATCGCTCATCCGGGCCATCGTCACGATGTAGTTCCTAGAACAACTCGTCGACCTCTTCGTTCTTCGGCGGAAGGCGGCCGTGTTTCTGAAGGAACTGCTGAATCCATTCGCTTTCCCTTTTGGTGAACATCGGGTTCTTTTCATAGAGAAAATAATGGGCTTCCGAACCGGCGGACAGGTGTTCGAGAAGGGTCCGCCTGAGGTTGGGCGTTCCGGCGATGAAAATCACGTTTCTCCGCTCATCTGAAAGCTGAAAAACGCCCTCCACTTCGGGAACCTCGGACATCGAATCCAGGCGGAACTCTATCCATTTTTCAGGAGGAAGGCAGACGGGCGAAAGGGCGAACCTGAGTTCGCACCTCAAGCACCGGCCTGCTTCCCGGCGGGCCTCGTCCGGCTCATAGCTTCCCTGGACGAGGTCGAAAGATTTCAGGCGTTCCGCTCGAAGGAGGCGGCGGCTGGGCACTCTGCGCCTCGAGCCGAAACCGGGATCATGGCCCAGCCACAGGTCTCCCCGGCCGGCCTTCCCGGCCCCGTTCGGCGCCGAGCCCAGCCCCTCACCTCCCAAGAAACGATCGATCGACGAGGCGGCCTGCCGTCCCAAGGCCATGGATTCCACGGCCGAGGACGGTCCGAGAGTAACCTCGCCTCCGGCGAAGATCCAAGGCACGCTCGTTTGGAGATTCAGGGGGCTGACCTGGATTGTCCCCGCCTTCGTCAACCGGACTCCCAGATCCGGAGGAAGAAACGAAAGATCGGGCCGCTGCCCGACGGCCAAGACGACGCGATCGGCCGGGAGAGTCTTCCGTCGAGCGGGATCGAATTTCGGGCGGAAATTTCCTTGTTCATCGAAGACCGAAACACAACCGATAAGCTCGACCGCGGCGGCCCGGCCTTCCCGTCCGACGATCCGGGAGGGCCCCCAACCTGGATTCAGCACTACCCCGTCCTCCTCGGCTTCCCGGACATCCCAAGCGAACGCCGGCATCTCGTCCCGGCTTTCTAAGCAGGCCAGCTCGACAGTGGAAGCTCCGAGCCGGAGGGCCGTCATGGCCGCGTCCAGGGCGACGTTTCCCCCGCCGATGACCACGACTCTTCCGCTGATTTTCTCGATCGTTCCCGCTTTGGCCTCCCGGAGAAACTCCACCCCCTTACCGACTTCCTCCAGGTCTTGACCTTCGATGTCGATCCCTCTGCTCTCCTGAGCGCCGACCGCGAGAAAAACCGCGTCCCAGGAGCCGGGGCCGAAATCCCTGAGGAACGTCTCTCTGTCAACCCGTGCCCCGGTCAGAATCTCGACCCCCTGAGCCTTGACAAGTTCGATCTCTCCAGCGACGACGCTCCGCGGGAGCCGGTATTCGGGGATCGCCCAGCGCAGCATTCCTCCCGGCTCCGAACTCGCTTCAAAGACCTTGATGGAGTGGCCGCCATTCGCCAGATAAGAAGCGGCCACGAGGCCGGCCGGTCCCCCTCCGATGACGGCGACCTTCTTTCCCGTCGGCTTGCGTTCCGCCTTTTCCACGGCGGCCGGGGCCCCGGGCTTTGCCCGGGGGTCCACTTCCGTCGCGAAGGCTCGTCCCTTGACCGGCGAGTCTGCTTGCTCCAGGGCGAACCTCTTGAGCTCGCAGATGGCGATGGACTCATCGATCTTCCCCCGGCGGCATTCGGTCATGCAGGGATGGGAGCAGATGTATCCAAGCGTCAGGGCGAGTGGAACGCTCCGCCGGATGACGGCCGCCGCTTCTGCCGGTCTGCCCTGAGCGATGAAGTTCAGATAGGAGGGGACATCCATGGCCAAGGGGCAGCCGGAGACGCAGGCGATTAGAGACGCTTTCCGGTCGCCGGGCTTGAGGTTTTTATCGCGCAGCGCGCCGGTCGGGCAAACCTCGACGCACGCGCCGCAGGACCGGCACCCCGCCTCATCCCAGGAAGGCTTCGAGGCGCCCACCATAATCTCTCCGTCCGCGGCCGATACGTACCCCAAGGCCTTGGCGCCGATCACGGATTCGCAGACCCGGACGCACCGCAGGCAGCCGACGCAGAGGTTGTAGTCCCGGATAAAGAGGGGCCCTTGCATTTCCGCGACCTCACCGCGGAAACGATATCGGGAAAGGTCCTGGCTGAGGCCGACGTACTCGGCCAGGCTTCTCAGCTCACAATGATCGAACCGGGGACAGCACCTCTCCGCCTCGGGGACGTTGGACGAGCACTGGGTCAAGCTGCATCCTTCCCGCTGGGCGCAGGTCAGACAAGCGTGCGGATGGCGGATCATCAGCGCGGCCAGTTTTTTCTGACGAGCGGACGCGATCTCCGGGGTCGAGGTCACAACCTCGATCCCGTCCTCGGCGACGTGCGTGCAGGAGAGGACCGGCTCCTCGCGACCGGAGATCTTGACCAAGCAGAGCCCGCAGCCCGTATAAGTGTGACCGCGCCCTGCCGAACGGAAAACCTCGGAACCCCGGTAGCATGTCTCCAGGGGGGGAATCGTCTCGAAGGGCGGCAGGTCCGGATGATGGCAGAGATGGGGAATATAGATCCCGGCGGCGAGAGCGGCCTGCAGGATGGTCCGGCCCTCCGCGGCCTCGACGGCCTTCCCGTCCAGGAGGAATTTCCGGCCCGATCCCGGCGATCGGGAGGCCACTTGGTTCTGTCCTCTCACCAGGAGTGACCGATCGCGCCCGGAGCACAGCTTTCGAGGCAGGGCAGGGATTTTTTTCCGGAGACGGGTTTGCAGGGCGCGCAGCTGTATTTGATTTTCTTACGGTGGGATTCGGAGACTTTGACCACGACCGTCTCGCGGAAGGGGTCGTTTTCGTCCTCGCCGATTTCGAAAACTCCGTAGGGACAGGCGGAGACGCAGCGGCCGCATCCGTCGCACTTGTCCGTGTCGACGACGATGAAATACTCTCCCGAGCCGTCCTTATATCCGTAGTGGGCCAGCATGCTAGCGGAGCCCCCTGTCCTTCTCGACGAGGGCCTTAGCGAATAACGCGCCGCCCAGGGCGCCCGCGATCTGGGTGTCGAACTTGGGTTCGAGGGCCTTTATTTTCAGCTCCTTTTCGATTCTCTTGACCACGCCTTCGTTCTTGGCGATGCCGCCGGTGACGGCGAAATCCTCTTCTACCTGGATGCGCTGCAAAAGCTCGACGACGCGGTGGGCCATGGCCGAGGAATAAGCGGCCAGGACCTTTTCCTTCGGCCAGCCTTTCCTCAAGAGGCCCACGGCCTCGGATTTGGCGAACACGACGCAGGTGGAGCTGACGGGCTCGGGCTCGGCCTCCACCTCGAACGACATACGCCCCATGTCGGCGATGGGGACGGACAAAAGGTCGGCAAACACTTCCATCCCCCGGCCCGTCCCGGCCGCGCATTTGTCGTTCATCAGGAAGTTGGTCACTTTCCCCTTGGCGTCGCAGCGGATGGCCTTGCAATCCTGCCCGCCCATGTCCAGGATGGTCTTGACCGTCGGCCCGTACATGAAATTCGCGCCCCGGGCATGGCAGGCGATCTCGGTCAGGGCCCTCTGGGCGAAGGAGATATTGACCCGGCCGTATCCCGTCCCGACGATATAGTGGATGTCGGCAAGGACCAAGCCGGTTTCGGCCAGGGCAAAATCCATCGCCCGTTGGGCGCTTTCCGGGCTGTTAGACCCGGTCCGCAGGCTGCCGTAGCAGAACAGCGCGCCGTCGACCATGACCACGGCCTGGGAGCTCACCGAACCGACGTCGATTCCGGCGGTGACGATGCGGCCGGCTTTCCAATCGATCTCCGGCGAGGTCCACCGGGATTCGGGCCAGCGCCAATATTCTGTGGCCATGTCAGACTCCTTTGGCCCGTTCGGCGGCCGTGAGGGCGGCTCCCAGGGCGCAGGAATATTCGGGGTAAGGGGGGATGAACAGCTCTTCCTTCAGATTTCGTTTCAAGGAGGTCACGAAGCCCACGTTCTTTGCCACCCCGCCGACGAGGACGATATCCTTCTCGATCCCGATCTTCCGAGCCATGGACGCGATCCTGTCCGCGATGGCGTCGTGAACCGCCCGGGCGATATCCTCCTTGGAATGCTTGGCGTGGATGAGGCTGACCACCTCGGACTCGGCGAAGACGGCGCATTGGGCGTTCATCGGGACGGCGTTCTGAGACTTGAGAGAGAGCGGGCCCATGTCTTCCACGGCGACCTCGAGCGTCCTGGCCATGGTTTCGGTGAACGTGCCGGCTCCGGCGGCGCACTTCTCGTTGATGGCGAAATCGATCACCTTTCCCTGCGGGCTGATCCGGATCGCCCGTCCTTCCTCCGCCCCGATGTCGATCACGGTCCGGGCGGCCGGAAACAGGGCGTTTGCGGCCCGGGCATCGGCGCCGACCTCGGTGATCGAGGAGGAGGCGAAATCCACCTCGTTCTTCCCTGTTCCGGTGGCCGTCACATGGGCCAGGTCGCTCCTCGAGAGTCCGGCCTGTATCAAGGCCTCGTCCAAGGCCTGGGCCGCCGCGGCCTTCGGATCGAATCCGCTGAGGACCGCACTTCTAGCCAAGACCTCCCCGTCCCTCAGGATGAGAACCTTGGCCGACTTCGCCCCGCAATCCACTCCGGCGACATTCATGCCTTCCTCCAGTCCATCCGGGGCAGCGGCGGCCGGGGCCACGGCGGCCGGGGCCCCGGGCTTTGCCCGGGGGTCCACTTCCGCCGCGAAGGCTCGTCCCTTGACGTTGGCCCGCAAGACTTTCCCGGCCCGCCTCCTCGCTCCCGGCGATGAGTCATCGGGAATCCTTTTCGAACCCCAGGCTTTCCATAAAAGCGTCGATCCGTTTCAGAGTCTGGATTTCGTCGAACTCCCTCTCGTCCCCCATATTGCCCTCGAAAACGATGACCGGGTAGCCCGCCTTGATCATGGCCAGCCGGTTTTCGGCGATTCCCAGGCTCAAGCCTTCGCAGCCCCGGTTGTAATGGAGGAGGACGCCGTCGAGCGTCCATTCCTTGGCGATCCGGATCATCATCTCGCTTTTGGCTTGGGGAGAATAAAAATGCTGCCATTCCGGTTTTTTCAATTCCCAGTCGGCCAGGATTCGAAGAGCCTGATCCCGGTCCCGGATCACGATTCCCTGCTGCTCCGGCGTCGTCCGGGCGCCCCAGGTCCCGTCGGCCTTGACCTCCCATTGCCCGATCAGGCCGAACGTATAGAGGGAGCCGACCGAGACGCAGCCGTATTGCTCCAGGTATCGGAAGATCTTCAAGAAGGCCCAGGGAGGCTGGGTGTCAGACATGACCCGGCACCGTTCGTTGGGAACCGCGGCGATCCCTCTGGCGACCCGATCCTTGACTTCGTCCCGGAGCTCCTCGGTAAAGTCCGCTACGATGCCGCTGCTCTTCTGCAGGGTTCCGAGGACATAGAGCGAATACATCGTCTTCTCGTCCAGCGGAGCGGGGATGGCTTTGTTCAGAGCGCAGACCTCGGCCCAGAGGGCGGTGGAGCGGCAATGGTTGGACACGGCCCGGATGAGCTTTTCGTCATCGAAGCGCCGGCCGGTCACCTTCTCCAGCCAGGCGATCCCGTCGTGCATCTGGCCGACGACGTATTCGAGCCGGTTGTCCGTGAGCTCCTCGTAAGGGCCGACGCTGACGTCGAGGCAGTACATCGGGATATCCTTCCCTTCCAGATCCCGGACCACTTGATACCATTTGGCATGAGAGCAACAGATATGATCTTGCCAGATGAAGTCCGGCTTCGGAAATTCTCCGCCGAAGACATATTTATTGAGGATGATCGACCCCCAGTAGTTGCGCATGTAGGAGCATAGATCGCGGGCGTATCCGGCTTTTTCGACCGCCTCGTGGCACTGGAGGGCGAATTCCTTGTCCCAGGCGATCGCGGCCGCGTACGGCTCGCCCGTCAGGGGGTAGACGTCATCGCCGAGGCCTGCGGGGATGGCGTCGAACGACCACGCTCCCCCGGCCCAGCGCAGGCCGCCCTTCTCATGGGCCAGGGCGTAATTCTTATAGTAATCTTGGCGGATCTCCTTGGCCTTGGCCCAGCATCGGAGCGGCTCGGTTTTATAGGTCGGCTTCATCGAGGCCTCCTCAAAACAGGTCTTCTTGCTTCAGGATTTCCAAAAACGCCTCGATCCGGGTCTTGAACTGACCGACGGGGACCGTCACGTCAATCTCCAGGACTTGGGCGGGCACGCCGTCCTGTTTAAGAGCCTTGATGATGGCGGGAATATCGATCTCATGAGGATCGCAGAACTTCTGCTGGACGACAATCGCCCCCTGGACGTTCCAATCCTTGGCCAGTTGTCGGATGTGTTCGATCCGCTTCCGCTCCGGCCAGTCCTTGGTCGGGCACGGAACCCGGTCGACGTACCGGGCGGCGATGGACTCCATCGGCTTCCGGTCCGTCAAGACTTCGTTCCAGAAATAGCGGCTCCCCGTGCAGTGGTCGTCGATGACGAAGATCGCTCCCAAGGATTCGACCATTCCGACGAAGGCGACATCGTCGTTCTCGCTGCCCAGCATCATCAGCCGGACCCGGGACCCGTCTCTTCCCGCCCGCTCCGGCAACCGGTCGATCGTTTCCTGAAGGGCTTCGTTGTATTCCCTTTTATCGACCATCTGGCTCGCCGCGACCACGCGCATGGACTCTAAACCCGTCACCGGCGGGTCGGGCCTCCGGCGCAGCTCATAGAGCGCCCGGGTCAGCCGCCGGGACCGATTCATGACCTCGATGCCGCGGTTCAGCCCCTCCTCCGTGATCGTCGTCCCCGTCCATTCCTCCACGGCCTTCTTGAAAGCCTCCAGCTCGCCCGTCAAATAGGGGAGGGCTCGCCGGCTTTGAAGATGGTGGGGCATGGGCAGGTAGTAGCTGAACTCCACGGGGACATGGAGCTTCCAGGAGGTGTAAGCCTGGCGGATATGAAGGCAGCTCTGGCTGATCATGATTCCGTCGAGGTACTCGTATCTTCCCTGGAGCCCCTGGGCGAGACAGTCCCGACAGAAGGGACAAAACATCCCGAAGATATGGGGCTCGGTCACGTCCTGGGGCTCGTGGCTGCCGAGGATCCTGACTGGAAGAACATCGGCCGCGATGAGGATCTCCTCCGGGACATAGGTGCAGAAATAGCCGAGGACCTTTTTCCCCGTCCGTTTTTTCCACTCCCGGGCGTACTGATGCCGGCCCTCGTACCATTCCTTGAAGCTGTCCATCATTTAGTCAACTCCTTCTCCAGGGGAATCATGTTGAGGATGTCAAAACCTAGAGACCGGAAATAGGAGATGAGGGGCCCGTCAAACCAGTTGACCAGAGTCCTGACCCGCTTGACGTCCTTCCTGGCGAAATGGCCGAGCAGGGTTTCGCCCAGCTTGCGGCCGATCCCCATGCCCTGGCAATCCGGATCTACGCCCAGGACTTTGATCCAGCCGGTTTTTTCCCCGGACCCGAACTCCCAAAGCCTGACTTCGGCGAGGACATACCCTACGAGCTTTCCGTCGATTTCGGCCCCCAAGGTCAGGAACGGGTCATCCTGCCGCAGATGGTAGGCCACCGTCTCCCTCAAGGACTCAAGCCGGGATTTTGACGGAAAGGGACCGGCCTTCTCGATCCTCTCCTCGAGGCGGAGAATGTCTTCCAGATCGTCCAGCCGCAGGAACCGAACACCGACTTGGGCGGAAATGCTTTTCCAAAGCTTCGACCGCCCGATTTTAGTGAAGCGGATCTTTCCCTCCGCCCTCAGGACCTCCACGTATTTGGCGACCGTATGGCGGGTCAAGCCCAGGGCCGCGGCCAGAGTCTCCAGCGGAAGTCCCTCGGGAGTATCGATAAGGATCCTGACGATTTTCAGTCGAATGTCGCTTTTCATTTCATGGTAACCAATATTGGTTACCATGAAAATATAGGGACTGAGGCCTGTTGTCAAGCGATTTTTTTCCTTTATCTTTATCCCCCGAATCGAGTATTCTTTCTGGCGAGGAACCGCCGCATGCTCAAGACACCGAATCCCCGGCCGCGACCGGGCCGCTCCAGGCTCAAGGTCATCGATTTTCATGTCCACATCGGGTTGAAAGAGCACTGGCACGCCTGGGTCCACGACTACCAGAAGGCGACCGGCTCGGAATTTTACGAGAGGTACGAGGAGCTGACCGACCCGGACCGGTTCGCCTTCTACCTCGAAAGCCGCGACGTCGCCAAGGCCGTGATCCTGCCCGAAATCAGCCCCGTCACCACGGGGATTGTTTCCAACGAGTATGTCTTCGATTTCTGCCGGGGCCGGGACATTTTCGTCCCCTTCTGCACGATCAATCCTTCCCTGACCCTCCGGCCGGCCGAAGAATTTCTGAAATACATCCGGTTGGGAGCCAAGGGAATCAAGCTCTACCCCTCTTACAACCACTTTTATCCCAACGACCCGGCTTTGTATCCGGTCTATGCCCTCGCCCAGGATCACCGTCTGCCCGTCCTGGTCCACACGGGATCGTCCGTGTTCCGGGGCGCCAAGATGAAGTACGCCGACCCGATTCATCTGGATGACGTGGCCGCGGACTTCCCCGACCTCGTCCTGGTCATGGCCCACGGCGGCCGGGGCTTCTGGTATGACAAAGCCTTTTTTCTCTCCCGGATCCACCCTCATCTGTTCCTGGAGATCTCCGGCCTCCCCCCTCAAAACCTTTTGAAATATTTTCCCGACATGGAAAAAAATATCGACAAGTTCATTTACGGCTCGGATTGGCCGGGCGTTCCGACGATCTGGAGCAACGTCGAGGCGATCAGACGGCTTCCTCTGGCCGAGGCTTCGAAAAAGAAAATACTCTATGGAAACGCGGCCCGAATTCTGAGGTTGGAATAAACCCATTCGACTCCCCGGGCTGAAGCCCGGGGTATATTCAGGGTTAATACTGAGCGGCGCTTTTTACCCCGTTTTAAAAAAACGGGGTTGGCGCCGTCGAACGTATCGCCGGGGCCGGGCCGGCCCGCTAAGAGGCGTTAAGGTCCGCTCGGCCCGCTTTGGGGGAAGGGAAGCTCAGGGCCTTCCGGCTTCCCGAAGGGCTCTCAGGATTTTCTCCGGGGTGATGGGCAGTTCCTTGATCCATACCCCGGTCGCGTTGGCGATAGCGTGAGCCACGGCCGCCAGGACGGGGAGGGTCGCGCCTTCGCCGACCTCCTTGGCTCCGTAAGGCCCCGCGGGCTCGTAGGAATCGACGAGACCGCTGAAGATCTCCGGCGCGTCCCCGATGGTCATGAGCAGATAGTCGTGGAGATTGGGATTGAGGATATTTCCCCGGGAATCGTAGACGACATCCTCCATCAGGGTTTCTCCCGCGCCCATGACCACCGCTCCCTCCACCTGGCCGTGGACCGCCTGGGGGTTGATAGGCGTACCGCAGTCATGATAATCGACGAACCGTTCCAGCTTCACCTGGCCGGTCTCCAGGTCGACGCGGCATTCGCACACGGCGCTCGAAAAAGAAAAGGCTGGACTGGTTCCTACGGCGGCTCCTTTGTAGTCTCCGCCCAAGTTATCCGGAGGCTTGTACCAGCCCGTCCCGACCAGGGGGCCGTGGTCGTTGAAGTACTTCCGGGCCGCTTCCGCCCAGTCGATGCTTTTCGACCTGTTCCGGCAGTCAAAAATCCGGTCGTTTCCGGCCCGCAGATCGCTGGGCTCGGAACCCCATATCCCGGCGACAATGGAAAACAGCTTCCGGAGGAGATCCTTGCTGGCCATGACGACCGCGTTTCCCCCCATCAAGGTCGTGCGCGAGGAATAAGCCCCGAGGTCGAGAGGACTGATATCCGTGTCCTCCGTCCGGATCCGGACTCTCCCATAGCCGATCCCTAAAGTTTCGGCGCAGATCTGGGTCAGAACGGTCAGGGCGCCTTGCCCGATTTCTGCGGCCAGGATGAGCAGGACGGCCGCCGTCCCGTCTTCGCTTATCTTGACGATGGCGTTCGAATGGGGAAAGACCGATTTTTTCTGGAAGGGCTCCAGCTTTTTTTCCGAGCTCAGCTGGACCTGACCCCTATATTTAGAGTAGCCGGCTCCCGAGACAAAACCGCCGCAGCCGACGCCGATTCCTTTTCCCGAAGGAAGCCGGCCATACTTCTGCGACCAGCCGGATTTTTCCCTCACCGCCGTCAAGGTCTGGGGAAAGGCGCAGCTTCCGATCTCCAGGTCGTTGCAGGTCCGGGTGTTGGGACCGACCGCATTGCGAAGGCGGATCTCGATGGGGTCGAGGCCCAGATCGTCGGCGATCATGCTCAGGAGGGACTCGAAAGCGAACCGCGGTTGGGGAACCCCGTGGCCGCGCATGGCTCCGCAAGCGGGCTTGTTGGTCATGACCCGGAAGCCCTGGTAGCGGTAGTTCGGCATGCGGTACAGGGTCGGAATCATGCTTCCGGCGTAATAGGCCGTGATCGCCCCATAGGACGTATACGCCCCTCCGTCGAGATAGATCCGACTTTCGACAGCCGTCAGTGTCCCGTCTTTTTTTACGCCGATCTTGAACTTCATGTGCTGTTTGTGCCGCCCCCGGCCGTGGAGGAACATCTCTTTCCGGCTGTAGACCATCTTGACCGGTCTGCCCAGCCTCTTCGAGGCGATCGAAGCGATCAGGTCGAGAGGCGTCGTATCGAGCTTGCCTCCAAATCCTCCTCCCACCGGGGGACGGATGACCCGGATCCGGCCCAAAGGCATGTCCAGCACCCGGGCGACCGTGTAATGAAGGTAATGAGGGACCTGGGTCGAGCTGTACAGCACGAGCGTCGTCCCGTCGTTTTCCCAGTCGGCGATCGCGGCGTGCGGTTCGATGGGGCTCTGGTAGACGTGGTTCCCTACGAATTCTTCCTCTCGGATGTAGTCGGCCTCGGCAAAGCCTTTTTCGACGTCACCGAAATGCTGATCGACAAGGGTGTTGATGTTCCTTTTATATTGTTCATGGAGCAGCGGGGCTCCTTCCCTCATCGCCTCCTTGGGATTGAAGACCCCCGGGAGCTCTTCGTAATCGACGTCGATGAGCCTCAAGGCCCTCTCCGCCGTCCGTTCGTCCACGGCGATGACGGCCGCCACCTCGTCTCCGACATGGCGCACCTTGTCCTTGGCCAGCACATGCTCGTCATAGCGGGGAGGGCTGATCCCATAGGTGATATCCGGAACGTCCCGGCCGGTGAGAACCAGCTTGACGCCCGGGAGGGCTTTCGCCCGGCTGGTGTCGATGGATCTGATCCGGCCGTGGGCGATGGGAGAAGTCAGAATCTTGCCGTGGAGCACGTTTTCGAAATGAAGATCGGCCGCGTACTTGGCCCGGCCGCTGACCTTGTCGGCGGCATCCACCCGCGGAAGGCTTTTCCCGACGACGGCGAGCTCCTCGAGGTTTGGAGAGGAAGTTTCTGGGCCGGCGGACGTCAGGTGGTTCTTCCAGTCTCGAACGGCCTCGATGATCCGGACATAGCCCGTGCAGCGGCAGAGGTTTCCGGAGAGGGCCTCTTTGATTTCCTCGACGGTCGGATCCGGACGGCGTTGGATCAGGGCATAGGCGCTGAGGATCATCCCCGACGTGCAGTACCCGCATTGGACGGCGCCGTGGTTGATGAAGGAGCGCTGAAGAGGGTGGAGTTCTCCTCCCCGGGCGATCCCTTCGATGGTTGTAATCTCTTTTCCCCGGCAGGAAAGGGCGAGCAGCAGACAGCCGTTCCTTGGCTCCCCGTCCACCAGGACGGTGCAGGCTCCGCACACGCCCCGGCCGCAGCCTTTTTTTGTCCCGGTCAGTCTCAGCTTGTCCCTGAGGACGTCCAGCAGAGTTTCCTCATCGTAAACGGCCACGGCATGATCTTCGCCGTTGACTCTGAGGACGACAGTGCGATGGGATTCTTTGTCTTGGGTCAAGCCGGGCCGTTCCTTCCCGATTGGTTCACCTGGGCTCGAGCCAAGGCTCCGGCCAGGGCCCGCCGGGTCAGAACCGTGACGATCTCCTTCCGAAACCAGGCCGATCCTCGGATGTCGGAAATCGGCCGGCATTCCTCCCCGGCCAGGGAAGCGGCTTCGGCAAAAAGGCCGGTAGAAGGCTTTTGGCCGGAGAGAAATTCCGCGGTTTTAACCGCCGCCAGAGGGGTCGGGGCCACGGCTCCGAGTACGACCGCGGCCCGGGCGATCGTTCCTTTCCGGATGGTCAGGCAGGCCGCGACGGCGGCGACGGCCAGGGCGTTGGACTCGCGGAGTGAAAACCTCTCCCAGGAGATTCCTGTCCCGGGCGGTGGCGGAGGGAAAATCGCCGCGGCAAGGATCTCCGCGCTTCCGCAGACAGTGCACCTCGGACTCGTGAAAAAGTCCGAAAGAGATACTTCGCGGATTCCGGCCGAGCTCACGAGCCGGACAGCGGCCTCGGCCGCTATCAAGGCTGGAGGGAGGTCCGCGGAGGGAACCGCGCTGACGATGTTTCCTCCGATCGTGGCCATCGACCGGATATGGGAAGAGGCCATCCCGCCGGCCGCCTGGGCCAAAGCCGGGTTATGCCGATTGATCAGGGAGTTGCCGGCTATCTCCCGGGGAGTGGCCAAGGCCCCGATCTCGACCCGGCCGCCCTTTTCTCTGATCCCTTTAAGCTCGTCAACGTCTTGGATCGAGATGAGGTTACGGGCCTCTGCCCGGCCCTCTCGAAGCTCGACCAGAAGGTCTGTCCCGCCGGCCAAGATCCGGGCGTTCTCAAGCTCGTCCAAGAGCCGGAGCGCTTCGGCCAGAGTCTGGGGGGCGTGGAATGCGATGTCGGCCTCCCGGTCGAGCGACAATTTTATTTCTCCACGGCGGCCGGGGCCCCGGGCATTGCCCGGGGGTCCACTTCCGCCGTACTCGCCCGTGGATACAAGCCACGGGCGAGTGGCGAGCCGAAGGCTCGTCCCTTGACCGGACCGGAGGTCATATGTCTCAGCCCTCTCTCCGGATGACCGCCGCCATGCTGACTCCGCCCCCGCCGCAGATACCGGCCACGCCCGTCTCTCCATCGTGGAGCCTGAGGATATGGTACAGGGTCAGCAAGATCCTGGCCCCGCTGATGCCCGTGGGATGGCCGAGGGCGATCGCCCCGCCGTGAACGTTGAGTCGTTCCCTGTCCCACTTGAGGATTCGTTCGTTGGCCAAGACCTGGGCCGCAAAAGCCTCATTCACCTCGATGAAGTCGACATCGGCCAGGGTCATCTTCGCTTTGTTCAAGGCCAGGGGAATCGTTACGGCCGGACCTTCCCCCATA
The DNA here is from genome assembly GCA_030691735.1 of Candidatus Aminicenantota bacterium. Classification (GTDB taxonomy): domain Bacteria; phylum Acidobacteriota; class Aminicenantia; order Aminicenantales; family UBA4085; genus JAPKZI01. The sequence goes on along the minus strand of JAUYDS010000079.1, from coordinate 47,914 downwards.
AACCGGGGATCCACTGCGGATTGGGCGTAAGAGACGAGCGAAAACAGCGGCTTCAACCCTAGATCTTTAGCTTTCGACCGAGAGGCGACGACCAGGGCCACGGCCCCATCCGACATCAGGCATGCGTTTCCGGCCGTGATGCTTCCGTCCTTGCGGAAAACGGGCGGCAGCTTCATCAGCCTGTCCACGGTCGTATCCCGGCGGATTGTTTCATCCCGGCCAAAGGCCAGCGGATCTCCTTTCGTCTGCGGGACAGAGACGGGAACGATTTCCTCGTCGAACCACCCTTCATCCTGGGCCCGGGCGGCTTTTTGCTGGCTGGAGGCGGCGAATTCATCCTGCTCCCGCCTCGAAATTTGGTATTTCTCGGCAAGGTTCTCGGCCGTCTCGCCCATGCCTAAGTTGCAGAGAGGGTCGATCGAATCGCTCCAGCCGTCCTGAAGCACCTTGTCGCCCATCTTGAATCCTTGCCAACGAGCGTCCTTGAGGAGGTAAGGTATCGTGCTCATGCTGTCGAAGCCTCCCACGAGGACGACCTGGGCTTCCCCCAGGCGAATGGCTTGAGAGGCCAAGGCCAGGGCCCTCATCCCGGACGGACAGGCCATATTTAAGGTCAAAGCCGGCACGGTTTCGGGTATTCCTCCTCGGACCATGGCCGTGCGGGAAGGATTGGGTCCGTTTCCGGCCTGACGACAGCTTCCCAGGATGACATCATCGATGACCTTGCCCGGGAGGCCGGTTTTTTTCAAGACTCCCGAAATCGCCGCCGCCCCCAAATCGTAAGCCGCCACATCCTTCAAGGCGCCGCCGAATTTCCCCATCGGCGTCCGGATTCCACCGACGACCACGATATCGGTCACGTCCATGGATTCTCTCATTAGATGTACTGCCCTCCATCGACCTTGATGACCTCGCCCGTGATATGCCGGGCCTTCTCGGTGCAGAGAAAGGTTACCAGGTAGGCCACATCTTCCGGCCGGCCGAGGCGGTTGAAGACGGTCTCGGCAATCGACTTCTGTCTCGCCTCTTCCGGCAGATTCCGGACCATGTCGGTTTCAATCATCCCCGGGGCGACGGCGTTGACGTTGACCTCGAACTTCCCCATCTCCCGGGCGACCGTCTTGGTCAGTCCGATGAGACCCGCCTTGGCGGCGGCGTAGTTCGCCTGGCCGAAACGTCCCCGCAGGCCGTTGATAGAGGTGATGGTGACGATCTTTCCGGACCGTTGATTCTTGAAGACCGGCGTCGCGGCCCGGATCGCGTTGAAGGCGCCTTTCAGGTCGACATCGATCACTCGATCCCACTGCTCTTCGCTCATTTTCCAGACTACCCCGTCCCAGTTGATGCCGGCGTTGTTGATCAAGATGTCCAGACGGCCAAAGTCGCTTAGCACTCGCTGGACCAGCCGCTGAACTTGCTCGTAATCGGAGATCTCGACGACGTATTCCCTGGCCCGCCGGCCGAACGTTTTGACGGCATCGACAACCGCCCCGGCTTCTTTTTCTTCGGAGGCGAGGAAGGTCAAAGCCACCTCCGCCCCATTTTTGGCGAGATCGACGGATATCGCCCCGCCGATACCCTTGCTTCCGCCGGTGACCAACGCGACTTTTCCGTTGAGATCCATCTCAGGACCCTCCTTTTTCCTTTAATTAAAACGGAAGCATCCGGTTGAACTCGGGAAAACGGCGTTCGACCAGGGCCGTCAGGCCTTCCAGGGCGTCCGGGTGTTCAAAGGTTGGGACCAGATAGTAATCCAGCTCCCGTTGGGCAAGCTCATCCAGGGATTTTCCCTTGAGAAATCCGGCGTAGCCTTGGCTGATCAGCCCGTCGGCCACCTGGACGGCATGGGGAGAGTTGTTGACCACGCGCCGGGCGATTCTCTCCGCCAGGGCCTTGTTTTCGCCGGAGAAAAAGATCTCGGCCTGGCCGCGGCCGTAGGCGTAAAGGGTGGGGACGAGATCTTTCCGGAGGAACAAATCCTTCACGACTCTCAGCTCCTCCTTCTCTTCCTGGGTCAGCTCGGCCGGCAGCTCTTCAATCTCGAGAGAAGCGCGCTCGGTCGCAGACAGCGGTTTTCCGCCGTGGTCGATGATGGCCCGGGCCAGCTTCTCCGCGACCTCGTCTCTTCTTCGTGCCGGGACGAGGAAGTCCGCCAGGCCCAGAGACTTGATCAACCGCGGCGACGCAGTTGCGGTCCCGCCCGAAAGGATTAAATACCGGCTGACGGCGACGGCCAGCTCGGCGTCTCCCGTGCCTTTGTAGATGGCCTGGGGAAGAGTCAGCGTTCCCCTCAATCCCGGAAAGATCCCCAGCCTCGTTTCCGGGAGCGAGTAAGCCGTGCGGTCGGTAATCACGACGACCGAGCCCGGATCCAGGGCGAAGGCAAGGGCGACCTCGACGCCTCCGCCGAAGGTCGCGCCGTCGACGATGGCGATCTTCGGCCTGCCGCCCCCCGTTATCTCGTGGAAGATGACATCCTGCCACCTCGCCGTGTCATCCTTGATTCCCTGGAAATTATTCCGGTTGATGTTTTGGATGAAGTCGGGGACGTTGGCTCCGGCGATGAACGTCTTGATGGGGGCCGAATCGAAGATGATGACCTGAGGTCCGTCTTGTTGATTCGCTTTTCGAAAGGCCGACTTCAAATCCTCGAAAACCCGGTTGTCCAAAGCGTTGGCGGTCTGGGGATTGGAAATCATGATCCGGGCGATCTTTCGATCTCCCTCCAGGCGGACGACCACCGGACTCAGATCCAGCGGCCAAGGCTCCATCTTCTTCGCCTGGGAGACGAGTCGCCGCGGGACGGGGAAATGGATCCCCTGCGCTAGAGACAGCTCCGCTCTCTCGTTGACGATCCGCATGACCTCGCCCAATCCGATCCTGTTCATGAGGGCGAACGGACCCTCCCGCCATAGAAAAGCGTTCCGGCACAGCCTGTCCACATCGTCCAGGGCGATGACTCCGGCTTCGACGCATTCCGCGGCCGTCATGAACCCGACGGCCCGGAACCGGTCTCTGAGCCGGGCGACGAGTTCCCTGTCGCCGGCTGTCCTTTTTGCGTCCTCCGGCGAGACCCACCGCACCGAGGACTTGTCCGCCGCCTCTTGGTGTTTTTTCAACAAGGCTTGGCAACATTCAGGGGGCGAAAAAAAGTTGCCGTAGGCGCGAAACAGGGAGTCGTCCGGGTTGGAAGCGTCGGAGAAGGAGTACATCGTATAGATCCCGAGGGGGATGCCGGTGGCATCCATCAGGCCCAGAAAGCCCATCGGCAGGCCAAAGGCCTCGCGGCCGGCCGCCTCTATGCTTGGAATGTCCATCCCTTCGGCCACCATCCGGGAAGCCTCGAGAAGAAGCGAAACGAAGATGACGTCCGCGGCTCCTCCCTTGCGGCTGTTCAGAATGGGAGTCGCTAATTTCCCCGCCATCTTCATGTATTTTGCGGCCGCCTCCAGGCTCTCTCGGGACGCGCTTTCCGAGCCGGCATACTCTCCCGCCCGGTTCTTGTGGGGAAGGTAGAAAAAATGCATCCAGACCACCTTGTCCGGCCGGGCCGTCTGCCTGGCCAGGATGTTTATGTCCAAGGATGAAGAATTCGTCGCCAGTATTACCCCGGGAGGACAGAGCTCGTCCAGCTGTCTGAAAATTCGCTTTTTGACCTCGATGTTCTCCGTGGCCGTCTCGATAACCAGCTTGAGGGCTTTTCCCCGGCAGGCTTCGGCGTAGTTTGTCGAGGTCCGAATCCGGCCCCTTATCTCGGCCACCTGGGAGTCGGAAAAGAGGCCGTTTTTCCGGGCCGCCGCGAGCTCTCTATCGATAACGCGCTTCGCCCGGTCCAGGATTTCGTCGCTGACATCTAAAAGGCCGACGCCGAACCCGCTCTGGGCATAGGCCTGAGCGAGGCTCGCTCCCATCGTTCCGGCACCGACGATCAGGACTTCAACTCCGTCCCGGGCGATACCCGGCCCCGCGTTTTTCGTCCCGAGTCCCTTCTCTCCGGACATGAGCCCTCCTATATCGACGCCTTGTCCGCATAGCTTCGGATGATGACCGCGCCTCCTTGGCCGCCGCCGATACAGGCCGAGGCAAGCCCCACCCCTCCCAGGGTCAGCAGGGCGGTGACGAGACGGGCACCGGTCGCACCGAGCGGATGCCCCAGGGCGATGGCTCCTCCGTTGACGTTGACCCGGGAACGGTCCAGCTTCAATTCCCGCTCCACGGCGAGATACTGGCCGGCGAACGCCTCGTTGATCTCGATAAAATCCAAATCGTCAACGGCCATCCCGGCCCTGGCCAGGGCGATCTTCGACGCGGGAACGGGCCCGATCCCCATGTAATGAGGATCGACCGCCGCCGTCCCCCAGGAAAGAAGCTCGCCGATGGGCGGGATGCCCAACTCCTTGGCCCGCTTTTCCGTGGACATGACCAAGGCCGCGGCTCCGTCCACGATACCGCTGGAGTTGCCGGCGGTATGGATCCCCCCGGGTTTCACGGCGTGCAGCCGGGAGAGCTGTTCGAAGGTGGTATCGGGCCTGGGATGCTCGTCTTCGCCGATGACGGCCTCTCCTTTTCTGGTCTTCAGGACGACCGGGGCGATTTCTTTAGCCAAGCGGCCCTTGAGCCGGGCGTCCTGCGCTTTCTGTTGGGAAGAAAGGGCCATCCGGTCGGCGTCCGCGCGAGTGATCCTGTAAAGCCGGGCGAGATTCTCCGCCGTTCCCATCATGTCGTCGTTGATATAAGTGTCGTTCAGGCCGTCTTTGAATAGAAAATAAACCTTCGGTCCCGCCATGTAGGGAAATCCGAAAGCGGCACCGAACTGGACCGCGGGGCATTGGCTCGTGCTTTCATAGCCCCCCACGAGCACGACCCGGCTTTCCTCCAGAAGGAGCTGTTTGGCTCCCTGGATAACGGCTTCGCCGCCCGAAAAACAAATTCGGTTGACGGTCAGGCCGGGTGTAAAAAAATTCAGCCCGGCTTTCAGGGCGACGTGGCGCGCCCCGTAGTGGGAATCAATGCTGGCCGGCATGGCGTTGCCGAAAACCGCCTCATCGATGGACTCTTCCCGGCCTTCGAGGCCGGCTCTTTTTATGGCCGCCCGGGCGGCCAACGCTCCCAGCTCGATCGGGGAAACGTCTTTCAACGAGCCCCCCGCCTCGCCGAAGGGGGTTCGCACGGCCGAAAGAAAAACGATTTTCATCTTTTTTTCTTTCATCAGGGCCGGTCCGCCTCCGGCGATGTTTGCCGGGAGATCGAAGATTTTTTTCGTCTTGGTCATGAGGTCATCTCCTCCCGATCCGGGAGTCGTCCCCGTCACGGCGTCCTTGCCGGGTCGTGAAGTGGGAGAAACATCACTCGCCGTCCCGGCCTCGGGGTTGGGGCAGCACGGCGGCCATGAAAGCCTCGTCCACAGGCAGGCCCCTGGCGATGAGCTGCCGGTATTTGACAAAGTCGATCACGTCTTCGCCCGTCGCCTTTTTGGAGTTGAAGGCGTTGAAGCCGAGGTACGCTTCCGTCATCATATTGACCGCGAGCCAATGCCGGTTGTAATTTTTTTGCTGATCCCAAAAGAATTTTTTCTTGGCCCGGAGGCTGTCCAGGGCCTTGATCAGACAGCCGGGAAAGAGGTTGGTGAACCTCCACAGCGTTTCGCCCACGGCTTGATCCAGAAGGGCGAAATCGATGCCCGCGGTTTTGAGAAATTCCCGGGCTTTTTTCCCCTCTTCGCCCGTGGTGAACTCGCCGTAGACGATGTCTCCGTCGTCCACATATCGGTCGGTGATCACGGCCGGATTGCGGACGAAGGCCCCCTCTTTCTTGATGACCGGAACGACCCGGCTGATGAGGCCCAGCCTTTTCATCTTGTAGGCGCTCCACAGCTCGCATGAGACGCAGTTCCAGATCGCGTCCTCGATGCTGAAGAACGAAGGCAGGAAGTCCGTCGATCCTCCGTCCGGGGAGGAGCCGTGCCGGGGCCCGGCCTGGCCGAAAATGGCCGTGTCGGCGGCGAAGGTGACGTCGCAGGCCATCCCGATCTCTTGGCCGCCCGCGATCCTCATTCCGTTCACCCGGCAGACCGTCGGCTTTTTGCACATCAGGATGGCATCCACCATGCCGTTGAAGAGGTCCATGTATTCGCCGTATTCGTTCGGCTTTCCGGAATAATACTCCGCGTATTCCTTCGTATTGCCGCCGGTGCAGAAGGCCCTCTCTCCGACCGCCGTGAACACGACGGCGACGACGCTTCGGTCAAGAGAGGCGTTCTGGAATCCGGCGATCACGCCCTTGACCATTTCCGTGGTGTAGGAATTGTACTGGGCAGGGTTGTTGAGGATGATCCAGGCCGCAAACAAGCCGGCCACGGGCTTGCCCGAGGCGTCGAGAATCGGCCTTTTCTCGTACATCGTGCACGGCGGTTCGGTCCCCCAGTGCTGGCTCCCCCATAAAGAATGGTCCTTGACCTCCGTGTCCTTCTTCAACCATTCCAAGCCCATTGTTTCCTCCTCGAGGCGAATCCGGTTTCCCGATGGAACTGAAACTTCGACTTCGTCAAACTTATAGCATAAGGAAAAAACCAAGTCAAAAACCGGCCCCGGCGTCCCGGCTATTTCCCCTGAAAATGAGCCTTTCTCTTCTCTAAAAACGCGGCCACACCCTCTTTTTTATCTTCCGTCGTGCAGGAAAGAGCGTGGAGGCTGGATTCGAGGGCGAAGCCGGCCGGGCCGCCCTCGAGGCTTTTGTTCACCGCTTCTTTGGCGAACCGGACAGCTAGGGGAGGCCGGGAGGCGATCGTCTGGGCCAGCTCCATCGCCTTCTCCATCAACGACTCGAGCGGGAAGACCCGGTTCACCAGTCCGATCCTGAAGGCTTCGCGGGCGTCTATCGGATCGCCGGTGAGAATCATTTCCATCGCCCGGCCCGGTCCGACCAGCCGGGGAAGCCTTTGGGTCCCTCCGTCTCCGGGGATGATGCCGAGTTTGACCTCCGGAGCGCCGAACAGGGCGTTCTCCGAACAGACCCGGATAGAGCAGGCCAAGGCCAGCTCCAGACCGCCCCCCAGGGCATAGCCGTTGACGGCGGCGATGACGGGAATCCTGAGGTTCTCGATCCGGGCGAAAATCTCCTGCCGTTCCTTCGAGATCCGCTGTCCCGTTTCGGCGTCGCGTTCGGCCAGCTCCTGGATATCCGCCCCGGCCACGAAAGCTTTCTCTCCCGCTCCGGTGAGGATCAACACCCGCAGCTCCTCGTCGCCTTCGATGCCGTCGAGAAACTTTTTCAGCTCGTCGGTGAGCTCCATCGAGAGGGCGTTCATCTTCTCGGGCCGGTGGATGGTCAGGAGGCCGATGCCGCCCTTCTTTTCGTAAATGAGCGTCTTGTACATGGTTCCCCTCTCTCCTTATCGGCCCCGGCCGGGCTTTTTAGTCAAAGGCCCGGATTCCGAGCTCGTAGGCGCCGATGATGAGCTGCTGGATCTGCGAGGTCCCTTCGTAGAGGGTGTTGATTCTGGCGTCGCGGTAGAATCTCTCCACGTTGTACTCCCCAGAGAAGCCATAGCCTCCATGAACTTGGATGGCCTTATAGGCGACCCGGTTGACCATCTCGCTGCAGAAATATTTGGCGATGGACGTTTCCCGAGTGTTGGGCAAGCCCTTGTTTTTCATGTCGGCGACGCGGTACACCAGGAGTCGCCCGGCCTCGCAGTCTACGACCATGTCGGCGATCATCTGTTGTACGAGCTGGAAGCTGGCGATCGGTTTGCCGAACTGGACCCTGGTCCGGGCATAATCCTTGGAGGCGTCGAGGCATCCTTGGGCCAGGCCCACGCATCCCGCCGCGACCGTGAACCGCCCGAAATCGAGAGTGCTCAGGGCGACTTTAAACCCCTTGTTTTTCTCCCCCAGGATGTTCTCCTTGGGGACGCGGCAGTTCTCCAGAAAAATCTCGCCCGTGTTGGACGCCCGAAGTCCCAGTTTGTCGTGGATGTCCCGCGTCGAATACCCCTCGGTCCCTCTCTCGACGAGGAAGGCGGTGATGCCCTGGGCCCCGGCGTCGGGCTGGGTTTTGGCATAAACGATGGCCAGGTCGGCGATCCCGGCGTTGGTGATCCAGGTCTTCTGGCCGTTTAAAATGTAATGGCCGCCCTCCTCCTTGGCCGTGGCCGTCATCCCGACCGGATCGCTTCCGGCGCCAGGCTCGGTGAGTCCAAAACAGCCGATCCATTCTCCGCTGGTCAGTTTCGGGAGATACTTCTTTTTCTGGTCCTCAGTCCCGAAATGATAGAGGGGGAGTTCGACGAGAGAGACCTGGACCGAATAGGTCCCCCGCAGGGAGGAGTCGACCCGGCCGATTTCTTCGGCGACCAAAGCATGGCTGAGATAGTCAAATCCCGCGCCCCCATATTCCACGGGGATGGGAGTGCCCATGAAACCCAACCCGGCCAACTCCCGGAAAAGGTCCATCGGAAATCGGGCCTTTTTGTCGTTTTCGGCGGCCACGGGCGCGATTCGTTCCTTAGCGAACTTCCGGATGGTCTCCTGGATCATTTTTTGGTCTTCATTCAATTCAAAATCCATCGGACCTCCTTCTCCGTCCCTCTCGGCCCGGAAACCGTCAGTATTTGTAAAAACCCTCTCCCGTTTTCCGACCCAATTTCCCCCGGGCGACCATCTCCCGGACTATTTCGGGCGTTTTGTACCGGTCGTCCCCCAGCTTCTGGTGGAGCGTCTCCATCTTGGCCAGATGGATGTCGAGACCGATCATGTCCATCAGGGCCAAGGGCCCCATGGGAAGCCCGGCGCCGAGCTTCATGGCTTCGTCGATGTCCTGGGCGCTCGCGATTCCGGCCTCATAGACGGCCGCGGCCTCGTTCAGCAGTCCGGCCAGGACCCGGCTGACGATTCCGGCCGGGGCTTCCTTGGCGGTGACGATGGGAATCCTTCCCAGCTTTTCGGCGAATTGCCTGGCCGCGGCGATGGTGGCCTCCGAACTCCGGCTGCCGCGGATGATCTCGACCAGCTTCATGACGACGGCCGGGTTGAAAAAATGCATCCCGACGACCTTCTCCGGCCGCCGGGTGGCGGAGGCGATTTCGCTGATCGACAGGGCGGTCGTATTTGTCGTCAGGACCGTCTCCGGCGGACAGATTCCGTCCAGCTCGCGAAAGAGCTTTTTTTTCAGCTCCAGGTTCTCGGAGGCGGCCTCGATCACGAAATCGCTCTCCCTGGCCGCGCCCAGATCCGTGGCCCAGCTCATCCTCGCCAGGACGGCCTCCTTCTCCTCGGCAGTGACCTTTCCTTTTTCGATTCGCTGGTCGAAGCCGCGAATGATTTTTTGCCTGGCGTTCCCGACGAGCTCTTCCGTGACGTCGGCGATCGTGACGGAAAATCCCTGCTGGGCGCAGAGCTGCCCGATTCCCGCCCCCATCGTTCCGGCTCCCACCACAAAAGGCTTTCTCACGTCCATCGGTCTTCCTCCTCGGTGAGATTTACGGCGACTCACCACGCCTGGGGAAAAAAGAGGCTACAGCCTTTCCACCACGACGGCGATTCCCTGGCCCCCGCCGATGCACAGGCCGACCAAACCCAGCTTCTTTTCCCCGCCCCTCAGGGCGTGGACCAGCGTGGTGAAGATCTTCGCTCCCGTGGCGCCCACAGGATGGCCGAGGGCGATGGCTCCGCCATGGACGTTGACCTTGGACCGGTCCCAGCGGAGTTCCCGTTCGACGGCCAGGACCTGGACGGCGAAGGCCTCGTTGAGCTCGATGAGGTCGATGTCGTCGAGCCGGAGTCCGGCCCGCTCCAGGGCTTTCCTGATCGCGGGCACGGGGCCGATGCCCATGATCTTGGGATCGACGCCCGCGTGAGCATAGGAGACGATTCGGGCAAGCGGCTTGACCTTGAGCCGCGCGGCCTTCTCCTCGCTCATGACGAGAACCGCTGCCGCGGCGTCGCAGAGGGCGCAGCTGTTCCCCGCGGTCACGGTCCCGTCTTTCTTAAAGACAGGAGGAAGTTTGGCCAGTTTTTCGACGGTCACTCCCTCACGCGGAATCTCGTCCGTATCGAACATCTCGGCCTGACTCGGGCTCCCGGGGACTTCAAAGGGAACGATTTCCTCCTTGAACTTGCCCTCGCGGATGGCCCGGACCGCTTTTTCCTGGCTTTCCGCGGCGAAAGCATCCTGCTCCTGGCGGCCGATGTCGTACTTCTCGGCGAGGGTCTCCGCCGTGTTGCCCATCAGATGCCCGGCTAGAGGACACATGAAACCGTCCCGATGAAGGAGGTCGATCAGCTTGCTGTCGCCCATGCGGTTCCCCCATCGGGCGCCTTCGGCGATGTAGGGCACCTGGGAGCTGTTTTCAGCCCCGCCCGCGAGGACGACATCCACGTCTCCGGCCTTGATCATCTGAACAGCTAAGGTCAAGGCCTTCAGAGAAGACCCGCAGCGTTTGTTGACGGTGAAGGCGGGAATTTCGTAGGGCAGCTTCCCCCGGACAGCGGCCAGCCGTCCGACATTCGGCCCGATCCCGGCCTGCCATCCCGTCCCGAAGACGACTTCATCGACCTGCCCCGGATCGATCCCCGCCTGGCTGACGGCTCTTGCCAAGACGTGAGCCCCGAGATCGACAGCTGAGATTTTGGAAATCGCGCCGCCGAACTTTCCCCCGGCCGTTCGGACAGCGCTGGCCACGACAATACCGCTCATGGATCTCCTCCTTATTCCTTTTGAGAACAAAAAAGCAAGGTTATTATAGGGACCAGATTTTCCTCTGTCAACAAGAAGAGGAATGAGGAGTTCCCCCAAAAGGCCCTTGACGAACCCCTTTGCAGCATGCCCCGCGGCTTGCCGCGGGGAAGAATGCTGTTCCGAGGGGGTTATAAGGGGGACCGGAAAGTCCCCCTTATCCAGCTAGGCCCGTGCTCGGGGGTATGATAAATTACAGGGGTGACGCTCCGACGAACGAGTCATTCGGTCTACGACACGTCCTACCATCTGGTCTGGTGCCCCAAGTATCGAAAGAAGATCTTTGAGCGGGAAGATGTCCGGGAACGAGCGAAACAGATGATCGGTGAGATATGCGAAGCCTACGATATCGAGATTGAAGAGATGGAGCTCATGGAGGATCACATTCATCTGCTGGTATCGATCCCGCCATCGCGGTCGATTGGGGAGGCGGTCCGAATTATAAAGAGTCTGGGTGGGCGGGGGCTGTTTCGCGAGTACCCGGGACTGAAGAAGAGACTCTGGGGCGGGGAGCTATGGGAGGACGGCTATTTTGCCAGGACGGTCGGAGACCGGATGACGAGTGATGTGATACGAAAATATATCATTAGCCACCGGGAATTGGAGCACGGGCCTGCGCAGCTGGCTTTGAAGCTGCGCTCTTGATGCCCCGCGGCTTGCCGCGGGGTCATTGACTTCCTTTTTTCTCTTGTGATAATTGATATAAAAGGACCGGGGGTATCCCCCGGCCCGAGGAGTTGCCATGAAAAAGATCGTTCCGATTTTAGCGGGAGCAGCCTTGGCCGCACTGACGCTCGTTTTCGGCCAGGTCCAGACCAAGATCACGGTGGAGCCCGATCCGTCCTTCGCCGAGGACGCCCTCTCCAACCGGCGCCACCCGGACGTCGACACCGACGTCTTCCTTTACATCAATCATTGGCGGAATTCGATCCCTTACGAAGGGCACGGCGGCTTCATCGAGCGTGACATCCTGACCCCGGGCGACCCGCTTCGCCCGCCGAAGAAAGGGGCCGTGCTCAAATACATCAAGGCCTACAAGAGGGCCGCCCTTGAACCGCGCTGCAATACCCAGCCGTTCAAGAACGACGGCGAACAGGTTTTCGTCTATGTCTGTGGCGGCGGCGGCCAGGTCGAGGCCGGGGGGCAATCGGCCAAAATCGAAGAGGGTTGGGCCGTTTTTCTTCCCGCCGGGCTCTCCTACAGATTCTTCAATCAGAGGGAGAGCGACCTGGAAACGATCATGGTCGTCGAAACCGTGCCGCCCGGCTTCGTCCCGAACCGGAAAATGTCGGTCGGCGAATATCACAGCTCCGTTCCGAGCGTTGGGATGCACTGGGCCCACATCGGGCGCGGACTGACCTGGGACACGCCGCCCAAGTTCGCCAATCCCATGGGCTTCGCCGTTGTCTCGATCGATAACTTCGATATCGCCCAGCCCCATTTCCACGGCCCGGGCTGCGAGGAGATCTGGTGCCAGCTCAAGGGCACGAGCCTGCTCCTGTTCGGCAACCGGCTGTTCCGGCAGGAGCCGGGCGAGGCCTTTCTCATTCCGCCGAACAAAAAGGTTCCCCACAGCTCCATCAATGCCACGGACGAACCCATGTTGTGGCTGTACATGGGAAACCGCCACGACAACGAAAAAACGAAATAGGGAAAGGATGCCATGAGAAAATCGCGGTTGATCTTCTTCGCTCTCATCGCCTTGTCCGTTCTGGCGGCCTGCGCCCGGAAGCCGGAGTGGGCCGCAAAGAACGACAAGCTCATCGCCGACAACAAGCTGACCGTCCGAACGCGAGACGACATCCCAAATATAAAACTGAAATCAAACCTGACCGACGGCGTCGTAACGGCGATCAACTCGCTCCCCGAGACCGAACTGGCACCTGGGGTCAAGGCCCGGATTTATTGGGGCAAGGGCAACCTCGTGGCCTGGCTGGCCTTCGCTCCGGGCGCGACGATCCCCAAGGAAACGCTTCCCGCCGAGCGCCTCATAGTCGTCATGAAAGGCGAGATCGGGCAGTGGCTCGACGGGGGATACGTCACGATGCGGGCCGTTCCGCGTGACGAACCCGATGGGACGCACGGCCGGACGCCCAAAAACGATTTTCTCCTACTGAAAAAAGGCGTGGAGAACGCCGTTCAGGCCGGCGCCGGCGGAGCGGAGGTCGTCGAGGTCTATTGGCCGCCGCGGTCCGATTATTTAGCAAAAGCGGGCGTCAAGGACGTTCCGACGGATCTCCTCGTGCCGACATTCCCGGTCGCTCCCACCGTCCCGCCGGGAACGATCTTTGACCTCAACGACGTTCAATTCACCGAGCTGCAGCCCGGGGCCAATTCCCGCCTCATCGGGGGACACGGCGCCCAGCTGAGCTTCCTTCGAATGGACCCGGGCATGGAGTTCCCCTCGCACCTCCATCCTGAGGAACAGCTTATGTGCGTCATGCGCGGCGGAATGGACGAGCTCATCCTGGACGGCACGGCGGCCATGAAGACAGGCGACCTTCTGTACCTGCCGGGGACGATGGTCCACGGCGGCAAGGTCGGCGACCGCGGATGCGACGTCCTCGACGTGTTCTTCCCGCCGCGGCCGGATTACATGGCTAAAAAGAATGACCGCGAAGCCGCCTTCGGGGCCGTCATCCCGGCCGACGCCAGAGTTGAGCTTTTCGTGGACGGGGCCAAGACGGGACCGGGCCTGACCTTCACCGAAGGACCGAAATGGCTTAAGGAAAAGCTCTATCTTTCCAGCATGTATTTCGACCAGAAATGGACCGGCGATCCCAAGCGCAGCGCCACGGTCGAGGTCGATCCGGACGGAACGTATAGGTATATCGCCAGGGGCCTCCAGACCAACGGTCTCATGCCGCTCGCCGACGGGAATCTCGCCGTTTGCGATATGTTCGGGCACCGGGTCATCGAAATGACGACGAAGGGACGGATCGTGAGGACGCTGGCTTCGACGTTCGAGGGCAAGCCCATTGACGGCCCCAACGACCTGGTCGCGGACGCCAAGGGCGGGATCTATTTCACCGATCCGCAATTCACGGCCGAGGCCAAGAAGTTCCAACCAGGCCGTTCGGTCTTCTATCTCCATCCTCGAGGCAAGCTCGTCCGAGTCATCCCGCCCAACGATTTCGCCATGCCCAACGGGATCCTCCTCAGCCCCGACGGTAAGACGCTTTACGTCAACAACACCTACGACAACGAGTCGTTCTGGAACGTCGACAGCGACAAGGACAACTGGGTCTGGGCTTATGACGTCAACGACGACGGCACGGTCAAGAACCCAAGGAAGTTCACCCAACTCGCCCTCATCCCCGAGGTCGTCGAACGGAAGGGGAGGTCGAGCGGCGCCGACGGGATGACGATCGACGAGAACGGCGGAATTTATGTGGCCACTTATATGGGCGTTCAGGTCTTCAATCCGAATGGCGAATTTTTAGGGATCATCAACTCGCCTACGTATCCGGTGAGCTGCTGCTTCGGCGGCGACGACATGAAGACGCTTTTCATGATGAGCTACGACAAGATCTACAGGATCAAGACGAACGTTAAGGGGCTGACATACGGCCCGAAATGAACCGTGAAAAAAAGGAATCGACCATGCCGGACACGCACGGCCTTCAGCGGCGGGATTTCCTCAAGCGGGTCGGCTGGGCCGCCGGCGCGGCGGCCTTGGGCGGGACGCGCCTGTTCGTTCCGGGCGCATCGGCCGCGCTTCGCCACGACGACCCCTATGGGCAGATCCATTTTCCCGTCACCCAACTCGGCCGGGCCGCCCCGCCCGCGCGCGTGGCTCTGGTCAAGGGCAGCGACCGCTACGACATCGTCTTCCGCTCGCTCAAGCTGATCGAGGACGAGGTCCTGAGCTCGATCGGCAACAAGAAAATCCTGATCAAGCCGAATATCGTCCTGGCCGACTGCGCCGCCTGCGTTACCCACGTGGATGCCATCCGGGCCGTCCTCGACTTTCTGGCGCCGCATGTCAAAAGCCAAATTCTGATCGGCGAATCGAGCGTCCAGAACACCATGGAGGGGTTCCGCTACAACGGGTATCTCCGGCTGGAGAAGGAATACAACTCCAGGATCATGGACCTCAACCTGGACGCGTTCCAGCATCGCTACGTCCTCGGCCTGAACAATCAGCCGTCGCGGATCCGCATCATCCAAACGCTCCTCGACCCGGACCTCTACGTTATCTCCGTGGCCCGGATGAAGACGCACAATTACGTCTTCGTCACCCTCTCGATCAAGAACGTGATCATGGCTTCGCCGCTCAACGATTACAAGACAAACGACAAGGGCCTGATGCACCAGGCGGCGCCGGCCCGCCACGACCTTCTCCATTACAACATGTTCCACATCGGCCAGGAGGTTTTCCCCGACCTGGCCGTCATCGACGGTTTCGTCGGCATCGAGGGCAACGGCCCGGCCTGGGGCTCGCCCATCGCCTCGCATGTGGCCCTGGCCGGCCGGGACGCCGTGGCGACGGACATCACCGCGACCCGGGTCATGGGCTTCGATCCCCGGACCGTCAATTACCTGACGGCCATGGCCGAGGCCGGCATGGGCCAGGGCGACTACGGCAAGATCCAATTGCTCGGCACGCCTCTCGAGGAATGCATCATGAAGTACAAACCCAACCAGCGGATGGCGGAGCTTTATAAGATATGAATTCCGGCATGTCGCAGGGAGGCCGTTTCCGGCGGCTGTATAAGAAATACAATTTCACTCTTTGGGTTCTCGTCTTCGTCGCCGCTTCGATGCTCTATCCGGCGGCCTTCCGCAATTGGTTCGGGACTGACCTGAAGGTCCTCATCGTCCCCCTCATCCAGATCATCACCTTCGGCGTCGGCACGACCCTCAGCGCCCGGGATTTCAAGAACGTTCTGGCTATGCCCTGGCCGGTTCTGATCGGCGTCGGGCTGCAGTTCACGATCATGCCTTTCGTCGGCTACGGCATCGCCATGACCTTCGGCTTCCCGCCCGAAGTGGCCGCGGGCATCATCCTCATCGGTTCGGTTTCGAGCGGCGTGGCCTCCAACGTCATGACCTATCTGGCCGGCGGCAACGTGCCGCTCTCGGTGACGATCACCTCGGCCACGACGCTGCTCTCGCCGTTCGTCACGCCCTTCTGGATGAAGACTCTGGCCGGGCGGCTCGTCCCCGTAGATTTATCGGCCATGATGCTGTCGATCTTCAACATGATCATCATCCCCATCTTCGCCGGGTTGATCGCCCACGCCCTCCTCTATAGCCCCAAGCCGTGGGGGGAGCGAAAAGCGATCTGGGCGCTGACCGGCGTATCATTCCTGACGCTCGCCGCGGGCGTCCTTCAGATTCCGGCGCGATTCTGGGGCGCTTTGGTCGTCCTCAAAGGCGGGCTCGCCCTCGGCTTCTTCTTGCTCGGTGTGACGATCCTAGCCAAATTGATCATCACCGTCTGGCTCAAAGGGCCCGAACGCTGGATGGACAGAGCCCTGCCCCTCATCTCCATGGCCGCCATCTGCCTCATTATCGCCGTCATCACCGCCCAATCCCGCGACCAGCTTCTGACCGTCGGTCCGCTGCTCGTCCTGGCAGCGGTCCTCCACAACGGCGCCGGCTATGGCCTCGGCTATTGGGGCGCGCGCCTGGCTCGTCTGGACGAGTCCGCCTGCCGGGCCGTGGCCATGGAGGTCGGGATGCAGAACGGAGGGATGGCTTCGGGCATCGCCATCGACGTCCTCAAGAGCACGAGCGCGGCCCTCGCTCCGGCCATCTTCGGTCCGTGGATGAACGTGTCCGGCTCCCTGCTGGCCGGCTGGTGGCGGCGGCGGCCCGTGGCCAAGCCCGAATCCGATCGAGCGGAGGATAAATCATGAAGAAATTGAAATCCGTGTCCCGTCGTCTAGCTCTCCGGACCCTCAGCCTGGGCGGGGCGGCCTCGGCCTTGAGCGCGGCCCTGCCGCCCTCGCGGACCTCTTCCATTCCCCGCAAGAACGATGTTTTCGCCTTGATCGGCGACCGCTGGCACAACTTCGATTACATCCGGACGGCCCTCGCCCGGACCTTGGTCAAGGAAGCGGGCGCTTCGGTCGTCTTCACCGCGGACCACACCCTCCTCACCCGGGAGATGCTGGCCGAGCACAAACTGCTGCTCATGCTTTGCGACGGACTGGCCTTTCCCGGGGGATATACGTCGCCGTATCCGTTTATAGATCCGGAGAAGATCAAGATCGTCAGCGAGCCGCCCCTGCCCGCCTTGGATGAGAGCGCCGTGAACTGGCTCACCCCCGAGCAAGGCCGGGCCATCCGCGAATTCGTGGAGAAAGGGGGATCGGCCTGGTTTTTCCACAACGCCAGCTATATCTCCGGAGGAAACGCGGATTTCCGCCACGTCGAAGGGGCGCTGTTCACGGGGCACACGGGCTTTCGGCCCTACAAGATGAAGATCGAGAACCGCGACCATCCCATCACCAAGGGCGTGGCTGATTTCGTGGTGACCGAGGAGCAGCACTTCCTGCTCTACGACAAGGACCCCAAGACCGTGCTGGTCCGAAGCGCCAATGAACAGGGGCTCGAATATTCAACGGCCAAATACGGCAACCAAGGCGCGACCTGTGAAGCCTGCTGGGCTTACGATTACGGCCAGGGGCGGGTCTGTTTCATGGCGCCGGGCCATACCATTCCCAGCTTCTGGAATCCCGAATACGTGAAGCTGCAGAAGAACGCCCTGCGCTGGCTGTTACGGGAAACCTGAGAGCCGGCGAGCGAGCTTTGGCGGCGGGATGCCCTCCGCCATTTGCTCCAACGCGCGCCGCACGCCCGGGCGTCTTGACATCGATCGGCGACCGGGAATATCCTTTTCTTGTGACGAGCGGCACCGATTCCGAGCTCAACGGGAGGGAAGCCGGTGCGCCGAAGAAAAGGAAACTATCCCTAAATCATACGTTCGACGGCGGTTGTTTTGTTCTTATGGCTATTCATCGTATTTAGTTGCGCAAGCGGACCTAAAGGATTGGAGAAGAAATGCTGACCAAAACGATTGTCTTGAAAACAGGGTTCGTTATTTGGATTTCATTTTCCGTCAGTCTCGCGGCCCAGATTCCGGTCTGGAAGGGTAAAATCTTCAACGAGGGCGAACAGGAGGTCGTCCGGAATCCCAAAGAGCCGATGTATCCTGGTCCGATTCTTGAAATCAAGGAGGATTGGTCGATCGGCGGAGCGAAAGCGGAAGGAGAGTCCGCATTTCGCGATGTCTCAAGCCTTGCGGTCGATCGTCGGGAATGCGTCTATGTTCTCGATCCGAAGGAATGTCAGGTCAAGGTTTTCGATTCCGGCGGGCGACATGTCCGCACGCTCGGCCGGAAAGGCCAGGGTCCAGGCGAGATGCAATATCCGAGGTCGATTCTCATCCACCCGGTCACCGGAAATCTTCTTATTCTTGACTCGGGAAAAGGAGGAATTTCATACTTCGACGACCAGGGAAAGTTCATCAAAACCGTATCTCTTATGGATACGATCGGGATGTCGTTTCGCGTCGATTCGCGGGGCGGATTCGTTGTCCTGGCCGCCGTCTTTGACCCGGACAATCCGCATTATCTCGTCAAAATATTCGATGCCGAACTGAAGAAGATCGGCGAATTGGCCAAGCTGCCTTCGCGGGTTTCAAAGAATGGAGTCGTCAATCCTCTTCTCGCGACGCCCCGAATCGATATCGACATCGATGACCGGATTCTTTTCAACAACGGCCTGGATTATGAGATTCAAATCGCCGGCGTCGATAGAAAAATCATCGGCCGATTCGGCCGGGCCTATGATCCGGTGAAAGTCACGGACGAGGACAAAAAGCCCTTCCTGAACCGGGACAATTCCGAAATTACGATCAAATTCGAGCCGTTCCATGCGCCGATCCAAAATTTTTTCGCCGACGATCGACGTCATGTGCTGGTCAAAACATTTGAAAAAACGACGGATCGGAAACGAACTCTTCATGATGTCTTTGACAAACAGGGTCGTTTCTTAGGAAGGATTCCGCTTGTCGATACGCCAGTCATGATGAAAAGCGGAAAGCTCTATTCCATTGAAACCGACGAGGAAGGTTATCGGTTGATCCGGCGTTATACGGCGACCTGGATGATGAAGGAAGAAAAGTCGGACGTTGACGGGGGACTCACCGGCGGGAAACCCGCCTTGGGACCAACGGCGGACTGCCGTTGAGGTTCATCTGAAAGGATATCCCGGAGAAGGTTCCGGAGGGTGGTCGGCTCCGGGATCAGGCCGCGTTTCGGGGAAATCGAGAAGAGAAAGAGTCCCTCGTTTTGACAGAAAGCCGCGGTTTGATAAGATAGGACGACGCTGGAATCCCACGCCTGAACGAGGGGGAGGAATGAAAAGAATCATGCTAGGTTTGTCGTTTTTCGCGGCGGCGGCGGCGTTTTTGTCCGGCCGTGAACCCCAAACGGCGTGGAAGGGAACGATCGTCCAAGACGGCGGGGTCCTTATCGTCCAAAATCCCAAGACGCCGATCTATCCGGGAGGAATTCTGACTCTGAAGGAGGAGTTGTCCATCGGCGGGGGAGCGGCTGATCCGGATAAGACATTCAGCGACGGTGGAGGCCTCGACGTCGACGACGCCGGACGGATCTATTTAACGGATTTGAAGGAGTGTTGCGTTCGAGTGTTCGATCCGGACGGAAAGCTGATCCGGACGTTCGGACGGATGGGGCAAGGCCCGGGCGAATTCCGTCAACCGTTCTACGTTTCGGTCTGCCCGGCGACGCGGGAAGTCCTGGTGACCGATTTCATGTTCGGGATGCACCTTTTTGACATGGACGGCCGGTTCATCCGGAAAATCGGGACGGAAAGACCTTTCATGGCCCGCTTGGACAGCCGTGGCCGGGTCGTTTATCTCCACAGCACCGTCGACGACAAGGGGAACGTGGAATTCGAAACACGGCGTGCCGGTTTGAACGCCGAGTCTTCACGGCAAATCGCCGTGGAGGTGAGAAGGGCGCTCGATCTCTCCGCTCCGATTCCCTATTGGGACTTGGGCTCGCATGATCGAATCGCCTACGGTTGCCCGATGGATTACGAAATCCGGATCTATGACGGGGAAAACAAACTCGTCCGAAAGGTCCGACGTGAATACGACCGGGTGGAGACGACGAAAGAACAGAAATCCGACCTGGACAAGTTCGCGTCCTTGGTCGGTGCTGAAGAGCAGGCCCGCGATATCCCGCGGGCTCTGGTCAAAGTCGCCTTACCCAAATATCAGCATCTTTTTTCCCGATTCAACTATGATGATCGAGGCTGGCTGATTGTCCGAGTCCCGAATCCCAAAGCGGGGGACAAGCGCGTCTGTTTGGATGTGTTTGATGAGGAGGGCCGCTACCTGACCCAGGTCAAGCTCGAAAAGGCGCCGATCCTTTGGAAGAAGGGCAAGGCGTATGTCTTTGCCGAAGACGCCGACGGCTACGATGTCTTAAAGAGATACGGCGTGACATGGAATATGAAATAATCCGATCGTTTTTAGAGCGGAAAAAAGAAGTCTTGCGTCTTTCGAGCGGTTTTGCGGTCGTTCGCAACGATAATTCGGCCGGACGACCTCCTTCGCAGCCAGCGTCTTGACACGGCCGCGGGGGCGATATATAGATAAGCCACCAGGAGGTGAAGCCTATGATTTCTCGCAAATTCGCACGTATAATCATTTTGATCCCACTCTTATTGTTTGTCGGCCTGGCACCTCTCGCGGCCCAAGAGCTCAGTCTGACGAAGCAGGTCATCGAACGAACCCTGCCCAACGGGCTGAAGGTCTTGATGGTCAAGCGGGCGGACACGCCCACGGTCCGCTGCATCCTGGCCTACCGGGTCGGTGCGGTGAACGAGCGGCCGGGCATCACCGGCATCTCCCACTTCCACGAGCACATGATGTTCAAAGGCACCTACACGATGGGCATCAAGCCGGGCACTCTCGAGAAGGACAGCGAGTACAACCGGCAGATCGACGCGCTGGAAGAGCAGATCGTGGCCGAGGAGTCCAAGATCAAGGGCCGCGACGAGGCCAAGATCATGGCCCTCAAGAAGCAGGCCTCGGACCTGCTGACGAAGGAGAAGGCCGAAACGATCGTCAGCGAGGAGATCTGGGGCGCCTATCAGGAGGCCGGCGGGACCGGCCTGAACGCCTCGACGGGGAAGGAGATGACCCAATACTACGTCACGCTCCCGAAGAACAAGCTCGAGCTCTATTTCGCCCTCGAGGCGGACCGGATGGTCAACCCCATCTTCCGCGAGTTTTATTCGGAGCGCGACGTCATCGTCGAAGAGCGCCGGATGAGCGAGAACAGACCCGGCTTCTTCTTCAGCGAGCAGCTTAACGCCACGTTCTACGCCGCCAGCCCCTACCACTGGGAAGTCCTGGGCTGGATGTCCGACGTCAGCCGCATCACCAAACAAGAGATGATGGACTATCGCAGCCAGTATTATCGCCCCGATAACGCGGTCATGGTTCTGGCCGGAGACATCGATGTCGAGCCGACCATGGCCTTAATCAATAAATACTTCGGGGCGATCCCGTCCAAAGGCCCCGCGCCGCGCGTGCGCACCGAGGAGCCTTCGCCTGAATATTACCGGAAGGTCAACGGGCCGGATTTCAAGGCGCCCTATGTCGAGAAGCGCGTCCTCGGCCGGGCCGCGACGAACCCAAGCGTCCAGATCCTGTTCCATATCCCGCCGCTGTGGCACGACGACCTGGGCCCCCTGTCTATTCTGAGCCAGGTCATGAGTGCGAGGACGGGCAAGATGTACCTTGACCTGGTCCTGAAGAACGAGCACGCGACCAACGTCATGGTCCGGGCTTCCAATTCCGAGTATGACGGCGAGTTCCAGGTCAGCGCCACGGCCAAGGAGATCAAGAACGCCCCCGTCGTTCCTCTCGATCAACTCGAGAAAGAGCTTTGGGGCTACATCGAAGAGGCGAAGAACACGCTCTGCGATGAAACGCTGCTCCAGAGAGTGAAGAACTCGGTCGAAGCCCGCTATCTCCAAAGCCTGGCCGGGACGGGGATCGCCGTCCAGTTGGCCTCGATGGAAGTGGCCTACCGCTGGCAGCATCTCGACGACCAATACAAGCAGCGCCTGGCCGTGACGCCGGCCGACCTGATGCGGGTCGCCAAGAAATATTTGACCAAGGACAACTGCGTCACCGGCGTATTGGAGCGGGAAAAGTAGCGGCCCGCCGCGCTTCCCGGAAAGGAAATGACAATGATCAGACGACATTTCAGTTCATGGTTCATCCCGGTCCTGCTCCTGCTCGTTTTCGTTTTCGCGGTCGACGCGCAGGCCGCCGGGACCAACCCGGCGCAAGCCGCCGTTCAAAGCGGACAAACGCCCAAGGGACCTCGCCCGGAACAATTCACCTACCCTCCGCTCAACTTCAAGGTGCCCAAAGCGTCCGAATTCCGGACGAAGCTCTCGAACGGACTGGTGGTCTATATCGCCGAGGATCACGAGATCCCCTGGTTTTCCGCATCGCTGCTCGTCCGGACCGGGCCCTTCCTCGAGCCCAAGGACAAGCTGGGCGTGGACGGCTTCGCCGGCTCGATCATGCGCTCGGGCGGCAGCACGACGATGACCGGCGAGCAGATCAACGAGCGGATGGACTTCCTGGCGGGGACGGTCACGGCCCGCAACCTGTCCATCAACATCAAGTATCTCGACGAGGGCCTCAAGATCTGGATGGACATCCTGACGAACCCGGCCTTCCCCGACGACAAGCTCCGCCGCGAGAAGGACCAGGCCCTGCCCGCGATCCGGAATCGCAATAAAAACGTCTCCGAGGTCGCCGGCCGCGTTTACAGCGATCTGATCTACGGTGAAAACTCGCCGATCACCCAGGAAACGACCGAAGCGACGATCACCGGCATCACCCGGGCCGACCTCATCGCCTGGCACAAGAAGTATTGGGGGGCCAATAACGCCATCCTGGTGGTCTCGGGCGATTTCAAAAAAGCGGAGATGATGAAGAAGCTGGAAGCCACGGTCGGGAAATGGCCCAAGGCGGAGAAAGCCGTGCCGCCCATTCCAAAGGTCCAACAGGCGTCCAAGGCGGGCGTCTACATGGTCCAACCCGAGGTCATCCCGAACCAGGGGATCATCCGCATCGGGCATCTCGGCCTGATGGTGGACGACCCCGACTACGCCGCGGTCGACTTGATGAACTACATCCTCGGCGGCGGCTCGTTCTCCTCGCGCATCACCAAGGTCGTGCGGACCGATAACGGGCTGGCCTACTCCACCAGTTCCAGCTTCAGCGGCGGCGGGGGCGGCGGTCCGCGCGGCGGTGGAGGAGGCGGCGGAGCCGGGATACTCTACCCCGGGACGTTCACGGCCTCCTGTCAGACCAAGAACTCGACGGTCGTCTTCGCCTCCCAACTGATGCTGGACCTCATCGAGGGAATGCATAACGGGGACGTCAGCGAAGCCGATCTCAAAATGGCCAAGAGCGCCCGGGTCAACGCGTTTCCGTCCATGTTCTCGGGGGTCGGCTCCATCATCCAGAACTTCGCCAACCTAGAATTCACCGGCCGTCCGATGAATTACTACGACGCCTATCTGGCCAAGTACGAGAAAGTGACGGTCGCCGACCTCAAGCGGGTCGCCCAGAAGTGGCTGCAGCCGGACAAGATGATCATCATGGTCGCCGGCAACATCGAGGAATGCAAGGCCGGGGCCAACAACATGCTCCCGAACCAGCCGACGATCGACGCCATGGCCGCCAAGTTCGGAGGCCGGACGATCGATGGACTGGCCAAGAAGTACGGCGCCGGAACGGTCCACATCGTCAAGTTGAAATAGCCCGTGTCGCTCCCCGAAATTGCCGATAGAAAGGGGAAGTAGTTAATTTTCTTGTCGTTGCGAGCGACCGAAGGGAGCGTGGCAACCTCCATGCTAATCCCCCCTTCTCCCCCCTTTAATAAAGGGGGGAGAAGGGGGGATTAGCCACGTCGCTCCGCTCCTCGCGATGACAAGCTCTATCGGCAATTTCGGGTCGCTCTCGATTGCTCCGTCTCCGAGGCTATGTTAAAATGAGAGTCCTTCCGGAGCATCAAAACAGCGATGACATCTGAAGCGTCCCCGCAGAGTTTGTCCGCCGCGCATGACAAGAAAGCCGCCGCCGGCAATTCCGTCTTCGCCGCCCTCTTCCTCACCTCCATGAAGCTGGTCGTCGGGATCCTCACGGGAAGCTTGGGCATCCTGGCCGAAGCGGCCCACTCCGGCCTGGACCTGGTCGCCGCTTTCATCACTTTCCTGGCCGTGCGCGTCTCGGATAAGCCCGCCGATCATGATCACACCTACGGCCACGGTAAGATCGAGAACTTCTCCGCCCTGGTCGAGACGGTCCTGCTCTTCGTCACCTGCGCCTGGATCATCTACGAGGCGGTCCGCCGCATCGGCTTTCAGACCATCGAGATCGATCCCAGCCTCTGGGCGTTCTTGGTCATGGTCATCTCCATCGGCGTCGACGTGAGCCGGTCCCGGATGCTCTACCGGGCCGCCCGGAAGCATCACAGCCAAGCCTTGGAAGCCGATGCCCTCCACTTTTCGACGGACGTGTGGAGCTCGAGCGTGGTCATCGGCGGTCTGCTCCTCGTCTGGCTCGGTAAACACGTCTTTCACCGCCAGGCGGAGCTTTTGCAAAAGGCGGACGCGGTCTCCGCCCTGGGCGTCGCCTTCATCGTCCTGTTTATAAGCTATAAGCTCGGCAAACGGACCGTGGACGTCCTCCTCGACCGGGCCCCGGACGGCCTGGCCCAAAAGATCTCCGAGGCCGCCGGTGCCATCGAAGGCGTGTTGAGCGTCGGCCAGGTCCGGCTCCGGCGGTCCGGCCCGAGCGTCTTCGTGGACATGGCCGTGGACGTGGACCGCAACCTGTCCTTCGAACGGACCCACGCCATCGCCGAATCGGTGGAGGCCTGCGTGCAGAGCGTCGCTCCCGGCGCCGACGTCGTCATTCACACCGACCCACGCGAGGTCGAGCGCGAGACCAAGGCCAAGCGGATCCGGGCCATCGCCTACCGGGACCAGATGAGCGTCCACAACATCAGCCTGCACGAGGACCGCGATCGAGTCTTGGTCGACCTCCACCTCGAGGTGGACGACCATCTGTCCCTGCAGCAAGCCCACGACTTGGCGACGCATATCGAAAAAGACCTCAGGGACGACATGCCCGAGATCACCCAGATCAACACCCACATCGAATCCCGCGGCACGGGCATCGGCGAAGGCGTCGATGTGACGTCCCGGGAGTCGGCCCTCGTGGACAAGGTCAAAAAGCTCACCAATAAGGTCGCCGGCGCTTCCCGCTGCCACAACGTCATGGTCCGGCGCCACGCCGACAATTATTCGGTCTCACTGCACTGTCACTTCGAGAAGCAGCTATCGATCATCCAAGTTCATGATGTGTCTACCCGCATCGAGGAACGCTTGAAAGAGAGGATCCCGGGCCTAGTCCGGGTGCTCGTTCACGCGGAGCCCGAGAGCCGTTAGGCCCGAACGACGAGGGGGATATATGGGAGGATTTTTCGGGATCGCTTCCTGGGACGATTGTATCGCCGACCTGTTCTACGGCACGGACTACCATTCCCATCTCGGGACGAAGCGGGGCGGGCTGGCCGTCCGCCAAAAGGACGGTTTTGTCCGCGTCATCCACAACATCGAGAACGCCCAGTTCCGCTCCAAGTTCGATCCGGACCTCGACCGGATGCATTCCTGGGCCGGCATCGGGGTGATCAGCGATTTCGACGACCAACCCCTTCTCATCCGTTCCCATCTCGGGGATTACGCCATCGTCACCGTCGGCGCCATCAAGAACGCCGCGGCGCTGTCCGAGGACCTTTTCCGGAAGAGAGGTCTGCACTTCACCGAGATCGGCGCCGGCGGGATCAATCCGACCGAGCTGGCCGCGACGCTCATCGACCAGGAGGAAAGCTTCGAAGCGGGGATCCGGAACCTCCAAGATTCCATCGAGGGCTCCTGCTCCGTCCTCATCCTGACCGAAAAGGGCCTGTACGCCGGCCGCGATAAATGGGGCCGGACACCGATCGTCCTCGGTAAGAAAGCGGGCAATTTCGCCGTGACGTCGGAGACGTGCGCCTTCCCCAACCTCGGCTTCGAGGTCGAAAAATATCTGGGACCCGGAGAGATCCTCTTCATTTCCCCCGAGGGGTGCGAGCAGAAACAGGCGCCGGGCGACAAGCTTCAGATCTGCGCCTTCCTCTGGGTCTACTACGGCTACCCGGCCTCGAGCTACGAAGGCATCAACGTCGAGGACGCGCGGAACCGCTGCGGCGCGTTCCTGGCCAAGCACAACCCGGTCCCGATCGATTTCGTGGCCGGGATCCCGGACTCGGGTGTCGGTCACGGCCTAGGCTACGCGGCCGAATCCGGCGTCCCGTTCAAGCGGCCGTTCGTCAAATATACGCCCACGTGGGCCCGCAGCTTCATGCCCCAGAGCCAGGGCGTCCGGGACCTCGTCGCCCGGATGAAGCTCATCCCCATCGGCGACCTGATCAAGGGCAAGAAGTTCCTCTTCTGCGAGGATTCCATCGTCCGGGGAACCCAGCTCCAGGACACGATCCAGCGGCTCTACGATTGCGGAGCCCTGGAGGTCCATATGCGGCCGGCCTGCCCGCCGCTCGTCTTCGGCTGCAAGTTCCTGAATTTTTCGGTCTCCCGGTCGGAGATGGACCTGGCCGCCCGGCGGGCCATCCGCGAGATCGAAGGCGAATACCCGGCCGACCTGACGGATTACACCAGAGAAGACACGGACAAGTACAAGGCCATGGAAGAAAGGATCCGGCAGAGATTGAACCTGACGACCCTCAAGTACCAGCACCTCGAGGATCTCGTGGCGGCCATCGGCCTGCCTAAAGAGCGGCTTTGCACCTATTGCTGGGACGGCGTCGAGCCGGATTAATCCCCCCTTTAGAAAAGGGGGGCTCGCTTCCCCCCCTTTACTAAAGGGGGGAGAAGGGGGGATTAGCCACGTCCGACTTTTATAGTGTCGCTGCAAATCCCTGGTCGTAAGTCGGGGGTTGGGTTGATTAGAAAGGGAGTTATCCGGAGAAATTATTTCTCGGTGGGGACGGTCTTTTCTTTCCAGGCCTGATAGCGCCGGAGATATTCCTCGGTGACCCGGACCGGGTCCAAGCCGAGGAACGAGGCGTAATTCTTGAGGTGGACCTTGAGGTAGATCGCCTCGGGCAGGGCTTCGTATTTCTCGTCCTCGACGCTCTTCAACAGTTCCATCCGCAGCTTCATTTCCTTGGCGATCTCGTTCAGATCGACGCCGGCCTTTTCGCGAAGCTTGCGGAGCGACGGGCCGGTCAACGGAGCGTCGCCGATTTTATCCCTCTCGGCGCCGTCCTCGGGCTCGTGCCCGTCGGAAAAGAGAAGGGCCGTCCTGGACGGCGCGTCCTTTTTGGCCTCCAACAGCTTGAGATAAGCCTCTTCGATCTGCTCGAGCACGCGTTTTCGCTTTTTCTCGGAGAATTCCTCACCGAGGGGGGCCAGGACGATGGAATCGCCCGAATAGAGCTTCTTCAGGCGCAGGAAGGAGTTATGGATGTCCCGGAGAGGCGCGTCCGACGGCAGTTCGAGCATGTCGTAATATTTCTTGAGTTCGTCCTTGGGCATCAATAGCCTCCCGGCAAGCTGACCTCTTTGCCTTTGATCACATTTTCGACAAGGACCTCGATCTCCTTGGCGCAGCCGGTGGCCAGATAGTTGATCATGAAGGGCTTGCGCTCGCGGACCGATTTCCAGACCGCGTCGTTGTATTCGACGTAGCCGGAATATTGGATGGGGACGCCCAGGTACTTCATCATGACGCTCTTGATCGAGGCGCCGAGGAGGATATCGTTGTTGTTCCGGACCATGTTCAGGACCAGGTGAACCTTGAAAGCGGCCAGCTCGTGGTCCAGGATCGTGCCGATGTAGGAGAAGCTATCCTTGAGATAGTCGATCAGTTCCCTGATGTTGTTGATCCCGTAGCTTTGTCGGCGGTCCCAAATGTGCTGGACGATCTCTTTGAAGCCGTATTCCTTGAGGATCTTCTTGACCTTTCGGAACAGGGAGTTCTTGATGAAATGGTACATGTTCTCGATGGCGATCACCTCGGGGACCAGAACCACCACCATCCGGTCGGCGATCAGGAAGGTGTCGAGGGTGTTGTAGTGGCTGCCGGCGCCCAGGTCGATGATCACGTTCTGGGCATTGAGCTTCATGATCTGCCGGAAGAGCTTGAGCTTCTGGGAAAAAGTGATCTTGTCGGCGGAGATGGAATGGACGTCGCCCGAAATGAGGGAGATATTGTCCAGGTCGGTCTTGACCACGAGGTCGGAGAGAGACGCCCCCATCTCGAAAAAGCTGGTCAGGGACTTCAGGGGGCGGCTGATGCCGAAGAACGAATGGAGATTGGCCCCGCCGATGTCCATGTCGACGAGGACGACGTTCTTGCCTTTCTTGGCCAGATAGGTGCCGATGCTGGAGGTGATGAACGTCTTTCCGGTGCCGCCTTTGCCGCCGCCGACGGCCCAGATCTCGCCCTCTCTAACTTTCGTTGTTTGTGTCATTTCCGCTCAAAAGCATAGAAACCAAAGACATCCCACAATATATGATTTCGGGCCGGACGTCAACCGGCCTTGACCCTGACCGTCGATCAGTTTCCAAGACGAAGGGGGACACGATACCCTGTCCCTATGGCTTTCGCCCGGGACAGGGAATCATGTCCCCGAAACTGTTCGACGGTCAGCTCATGACCTCGGCGGTCCGGCGGCGGACTGGGAAAAGGGCAGGGAGGAGCTGGGAAGCAAGGATTCGAACCTTGATTTCATGATCCAGAGTCATGAGTCCTGCCGTTGGACGACTTCCCAACGAGGCGATATGATAATCGATTCCAGACCGGTTTTCAAGCCCCTTCAAAAAAAGCGGAGAACGTGATACGATGGTCGGCTGACCATGAAGAAAACGTGGGTCCGCGTCACGCTGGTTCTTCTTTTGACGGCCGTCTTGCTCTTTTTCTTCGTCAAAAGCGTCAAGGATTGGGGAGCCGTCTGGCGCTTCCTGACCCACGCGAACTTAGGGATCTTCGTCCTGGTCCTGTTGTTGGTGCCCATCCACCTTGTGACCCGCGCCTACCGCTGGAAATACCTCCTGATCCACGAAAAAAAGGACGTCAAGTTCTACAACCTGTTCGCCGGCAACGCGATCGGCTTCACCGTGACTTATCTTCTCCCGGGGCGCCTGGGGGAGATCGTCAAGCCTCTCTATGTGGCCCGTAAGGAAGGGGTTCGGGCCGGGTTCACCCTGGGCACGGTGATTGTCGAGCGGATCTTCGACATGTTTACCATGTGCTCTCTCCTCGGCGTTTTCCTCCTGGCCCGGCCGCTCTACGAGTCGAAATTGCACCTTCAGGCAGAGACCTACTCCAAGCTCTATCTGTGGGGGATCGTAGGGGTGGGGTTCGCCTCGCTCCTGCTCGTCGTCAGCCTCCTCTTTTACTTCTTCAAGGAGAAGGCGCTGGCCATCACGGCCCGCCTTCTGAAACCTCTCTCCGAGACGTTGAGCCGGAGGATCCTGAAGCTTCTCCATGAGTTCATCGACGGGCTCAAGTTCTTTCATTCCCTGGGCAACCTCTTGACCTACCTCGGCCTGTCCTTCGTCGTTTGGCTGGGCATCATGTTCTGGTACTGGGTCTTCTTTCAGGCTTACCGGGTTTCGCTGCCTTATTTTTTCCTCCTCATTCCCTATATCTTCCTGACGATGATCGGGGCTTCCATCCCGACGCCGGGCATGATCGGCGGGTTCCATTCCTTCAGCCAGCTCGGCCTGACCGCCCTCTTCAAGATCGATCCCAACCAGGCCTTCAGCCTGACCGTCGCCGTCCATGCCGTCCAGCTGGTGATGACATGTCTGGTCGGTTTTGTTATATTATGGAAAGAGGGATTGACGTTGTTTCAATTGAAAAAGCTCGGGGAGTCGGCCGAATCATGAAGTGTCCTTTCTGCGGTCATCTGGAGAGCAAAGTCATCGATTCCCGGGAGAGCAAGAAAGGGCTCTCCATCAGGAGGCGGCGGGAATGCCTCGCCTGCGAAAGGCGGTTCACGACATACGAAAAGATCGAAGAGATCCCCTACATGATCGTCAAGAAGGACGGCTCGCGGCAGCTTTTCGACCGTCAGAAGCTCCTGCGGGGGATGCTCAAAGCCATCGAAAAGCGGCCCATCGCCGTCAGCAAGCTCGAGGAGATCATCGAGGAGATCGAAGCCAAGCTCCAGGAGCGTCCGGAGAAAGAGATGAAGGCGGCGGAGATCGGTCAGCTCGTGATGGACAGGCTCAAGGCCCTGGATAAGGTCGCCTACGTCCGATTCGCCTCGGTCTATCGGGAGTTCCGGGACGTCCACGAGTTCAAACAGGAACTGGAGAACCTCCTCAAAGAAAAATAGGGCGGGGGACCGGATCCCTTCTCGGCGGCCGGGGCCCCGGGCTTGCCCGGGGGTCCTTTCCGCCGTACTCGCCCGTGGTTAAAAGCCACGGGCGAGTGGCGAGCCGAAGGCTCGTCCCTTGACTTCCGGATTTGACAAAAACGCTTCTTGGGATTAAATAAGGTTGAGTTGCGAAAGATCGAAGAAGGAGTGATCTCGGATTAAGGACATGGTCAAACGCATTCATCCCGTGACCCGTGTGGCCAAGTTCGAGAGCGTCATCCGGCGCCTGATGAACGAGGCGATGACCGAGCGGCCCGAATTCCCCGAGCTCCAGGGCGGATGGCTCCCGCTCGTCGACGTTTACGAGAAAGACGACGATATCGTCGTCGAGGTCGAGGTCCCGGGGCTTTCGGCGCGGGAGATCGTCATCTCCCTCCGGCTGAGCCGGATCGAGATCCGGGGAATGAAGATCGAGACCCCCGTCAAGGCGGGGACCCGATATCTGCGCCTGGAGCGCGAGTACGGGAAATTCCAGAGGACCGTGCCGCTCCCGTGCGCCGTGGATATGGACGGGGCTACGGCCTATCTCGAGAACGGCATTTTGACCGTCCATCTGAAAAAACCGAAGCCGGCCAGGGAACGGGACATCATCGTCAAGATCCAGAAAAACGAGGAGTGAAGCGGAGGAGAACATGGCCGAGAAAAACGTGAAAGCCGACGATCAGCTGGATGATATCATCGAGGACAAAGAACCGAAGCTCAATATCCCCCAGAAGCTGCCGATCCTCCTCCTTCGCGATATCGTCGTTTTCCCCTATATGATCATCCCGCTCTTCGTCGGGCGCGATAAATCGAAGAACGCGATCGACCATTCGCTCTCCACGCATCGGATGATCCTCCTGCTGACGCAGAAGGACATGGAGACCGAGGAACCGAAACGGGACGAGGTCTACGACATGGGAACGGTCGCCCTGATCATGCGCATGCTCAAGCTGCCCGACGGCCGGATCCGGATCCTGGCCCAGGGCTTGAGCCGGGCCAAGATCGAAAGCTACGAGGAGGAGAACGGGCACCTGGCGGCCCAGATCGCCGTCATCCGGGAGCCGGACACCGCCGAAAAGACGCTCGAGAGCGAAGCGCTCGTCCGCAACGTCCGGACCGGGCTCGAAAAAGCCACCTCCCTCGGCAAGAGCATCCCTCCCGAGGTCCTGATCATCGCTATGAACGTCGAGGAACCGGGGCGGCTGGCCGACCTGACCGCGGCCAACTTGGAGCTCAAGGTCGGCGAAGCCCAGGCCATCCTGGAGATCACCGATCCGGTCCAGCGGCTGAAGAAGGTCCACGAGCTTTTAACCAAGGAGCTCGAGATCTTGGACGTCCAGTCGCGCATCAGCACGGAAGCGAAAGGCGAGATGGACAAGCTCCAGCGCCAGTATTTCCTCCGCCAACAGATGAAAGCGATCCAGAAGGAGCTCGGGGAAGGCAACGAGCTTCAAGAGGAGATCAAAGGCTACCAAGACAAGCTGAAAAAGCTCAAGGTGTCCGTGGAGGTCCGCGAGGAGCTCGAAAAGCAGATCAGCCGCCTGGCTCAGATGCACCCCGAATCGGCCGAAACGACGGTCGCCCGCAATTACCTGGACTGGATGTTCGCCCTGCCCTGGAGCAAGAGCACGCTCGACAACCTCGACCTGAAGAAGGCCAAGAGGATCCTGGACGAGGACCATTATGGCCTGGACAAGGTCAAAGAGCGCATCCTCGAATACCTGGCCGTCCGTTCCCTATCGAAGAAGATCAAGGGGCCGATCCTTTGTTTCGTCGGCCCGCCGGGCGTGGGCAAGACGTCCCTCGGCAAGTCGATCGCCCGCGCCCTCGGACGGGAGTTCCTCCGCATCTCGCTCGGCGGCGTGCGCGACGAGGCCGAGATCCGCGGCCACCGCCGGACCTATGTCGGCGCGCTTCCCGGCCGGATCATCCAAGGTCTGCGACGGGCCGGCTCGAACAACCCCGTCTTCATGATGGACGAGGTGGACAAGATCGGGGCCGATTTCCGCGGCGACCCGTCCTCGGCCCTCCTCGAGGTCCTCGACCCCGAGCAGAACTATTCCTTCCGGGACCACTATCTCGGTGTCCCGTTCGACCTGTCCAAAGTCATGTTCATCACCACGGCCAACCTCCTCGACCCGGTCCAGCCGGCCTTCCGCGACCGGATGGAGGTCATCCAGCTTCCGGGATACATCGAGGAAGAGAAGCTCGAGATCGCCCAACAGCACCTCGTCCCGAAGCAGGTCAAGGAAAACGCCCTGACGCCCAGGCTCATCCAGTTCACCTGCGGCGCGATCAAGAAGATCGTCGCGGTCTATACGCGGGAGGCCGGCGTCCGGAACCTCGAGCGCGAGATCGCCTCGGTCTGCCGAAAGGTCGCCCGAAAAGTGGCCGAAGGCCGGCGCAAGATGAACAAGATCACCTCGCAGAACATCGAGGCCTATCTCGGCCCGCCCAAGATCTTCAAGGACCAGGTCCAGAAAAAGGACCAGGTCGGCGTGGCGACCGGAGTCGCCTGGACGGAAGCCGGCGGAGATGTCCTGTTCGTGGAAGCGACCAAGATGAAAGGGAAGGGCGGGCTGCTCCTGACAGGGTCGCTGGGCGACATCATGAAAGAGTCGGCCCACGCCGCGCTGAGCTACGCCCGGGCCCACGCCAAGGAACTGGGGATCGACAACAAGATCTTTTCCCAGAACGATTTCCATATCCATATCCCGGAGGGAGCGATCCCCAAGGACGGGCCCTCGGCCGGCATCACCATGGCCACGGCCCTGATTTCGGTCTGCACCAACCGCAAGATCCGCTGGGACCTGGCCATGACCGGGGAGATCACCCTTCGGGGGAACGTCCTGCCGGTCGGCGGGGTGAAGGAAAAAGTGTTGGCCGCCCAGAGAGCCGGCATCAAGAAGATGATCCTTCCGGCGCCTAATAAAAAGGACCTTATCGATATCCCCAAGATCGTGGCCAAGGAAATGGAGTTCATCTTCGTCGAGGAAATCAACGAGGTCTTCGCCCAGGCGCTGAAGAAGAAGTAGGAGAGGGGGTTCGGAGGGCGTCCCTCCGAAAGACGCAAGACTTCTCTTTTCCGCTCTAAAATCGACAGCAACGATCATAAATATTCCGCCCGCTCCTCGGCCTCCGGCTTGGTCTTAGCCCGGACTCGGCTGTGGACCGAGAACCCCGTGTGTCGCCAGAAGAGAATGCGCTCGGCCCACTCCGGACCCAAAAGCTCCCGGCGGACAAGAAATCCCACGACCTCCCGAGCGAAGGCCTCGGCCAGCCGCGCGTCGTCAGAAGAACGGCCGGACGATCCTTCCCGCCCTGTTCCCCTTCGTTCTCCTCCTGTTTAACGAGCCCCTCTTGACGGCCATCCATCACGGCCAGGTGAACCTCCTGGTGTTCAATGTCCTCCTCCTGTCCTTGATCTTTCAAAAGAAAGCAAAGCCGTGGCCGGCCGCTTTTTTTCTGAGTCTGGCCGTCTTTATTAAGATCTATCCCGTCCTTTTTGTCCTCCTCTTCATCTTTTTCAAGCGGCTAAGGTATCTTGCGGCTTTTGCCGTCAACAGCGCCGCCCTTTTGGCCGACCAGATCTTCTATAATCTTCCGTGGGGAGGATTTCCGTTCGATCAGGTCCGGTTGATGGCCACCCTGGGCTTTCTGGGTATGCTCCTGCACTTCGCCGGGACCTCTCCGCGAGAACGCTGTACCGTGCAAACCTAAACGGTCCTCCGCCAAAGGCCGGACAATGTCCGGCCGGCGGCCCGGATCAACAAATTCCCTAGGCCGTCCTAGAATCCCCGTTCCGGCAGAATGGAAAAAAGCTTGAACTCCATCCAATCGGCCTTTTCCATCTTGTCCATGATGACCTTGGCCTCCCGCACTTGTCCGGTTTTCAGATAGCAGGGCACGAGCATATTCAAGAGGGCCAGACGCGGCTTCGGGCTGTTCTCGAGTTGGAGCGCGGCCTCAAAACAAAAGGCGGCCCGCCGAAAATCCCGGGCCCGGGCATACCGGGTGCCCAGCTCCTTGATCTGTTCGACATCCATCGTCAAGGAATCAGGCTCCCGGTAGACCCCCTCCAGGAAATCCAGGAATTCCGTCGAATACGGCTTGTACAAGCGGATCGGATCGACGACCAATTCGGCACTCTTTTTCAACCGCTTTTCGAGCCGAAGGGGCTCGCCGGCGACGACCCGTCCGCCGTCGTTTTTCAAGGAAACCAGGAGCCCCTTTTCCAGGGTCCCGGCATACAGATAAATTTTTCTGCCCGGAAAGCAGCGGAAAAGCTCGGCGTTCTTTTCGCCCCGATCCAGCGCGTAAATGACGTCGCCGTCCAGCTTCGGGGTATTATAACAAAACCCTGAACTCCACCATCCCGTCGGAAAGCCGGACAACGGGGTATAGAGGAATTTCATGACGACGACGGCTTGATGGAGACCGAGGGACGTCACGGCGTTATGAATGGAGGTGGATGATCCGGCCATCGTGCGGTCATACCGCTCGTAATAATACTCCGTCTCGGGGGGCCGGACCCAGCGGGGGAGACGGATGAAAAAGGCATACAGCGTGAAGACGGCCAGGACCATGGCGACCGCCTTGGACCAGAAGGCGGCCGACTTCTTTTTGAAGAGCGAGATCAAGAGCGGCACGGACTCCCGGACGCCCTTGGCGCTGAGCATGACGAGGATGGGGAGGCCGTCGAACAGCATCCGGGCGCCGAGGAAGACGAAGGCACCCCAGAAAAAGAAAAAGCCGGCGACCATCGACATGAAGCCGCTAAGGAGGAGGAGGTCCTTTTTTACCTCTCTCGGCTTCGTCTTGACCGCCCATAAAAGCGGCAGGAGCGCCAGCAGCGAAGACAACGGCCAGCCGAACAGGGTCCCGTTGATCGCCTTGAAATTATCCCAGATTTGGACCGCGCCGGCCAATGGCCCGAAATTGTAATCAAGCGTGGCCGGTCGGCCAAAAATCACGCCGTATTCCTTGCCGTGATGAACGATATAGCCCATCGTGAACGGATTCCCGTTGGTCAGCTGGTTATAGGCAAGGAGGAGGCCGATAAACACCACTGCCGCCGCGGCGAGTGAGGCCGCGTTCTTGAAGCGGCGCTTAAAATCCCTCAGGAGAAGGATTCCAAGAACGAAAAGAAAAGGGAGGGAGAAGAGCGGCGTGTTCCCGGGCCGAATAAGCAGCGCCATGCCCCACGAGGCGCCGGCCAGGGCGCCGTTCCAGACCGTAGGCCGGCGGACCGATTTGAAAAAGAATAGAAGGAAAAGCCCGTTGAAAAACATGCTGGTCGTATGGGACATCATTGTCGCGGACATTAGAAGAAGCCAGATTGAGACCGAGCTCAGGACCGCCGCCAGGAGGCCGATCGTGCGATCGTAGATTTCCGCGCCCAGGAAATAAAGCAGGAAAATGCTCAGGGCGGCGAACAGGGGATTGACCAGCCACGGGACCTTGAAGGGCAAGCCGATGAGGAGCAACAGCGGAAAGCCGGGCGTGTACATGCTGTAATACCGTCCGTTGTTGATCATATGAGGGAAATCGAACGACGCCGGGGCGCAAGGCGAAGGGACGTACAAGCGGCCCATCTGAAGGGTCTGGGCCTGAAAGAGATAACACATTTCGTCATGAATATGAGGGACGCCATCGAAGCCGAAATAGGCATAGAGCCCGCAAAAAAGAAGAACGAAGGCGGCCCCTAAATAGACGGGCCAGGGAACGGACATGCGGCGAATGAGGGGTTTTTCAAACTTTGAATTCATGGGTGGCCTGGACTCCTCTTCGGCATGGCAGACTGAACCCATTTTGTCAAAGACGCTCGTTGAAAGTCAAGGCGGCGGTCCGGTCGGAGGCGACGACGGGCTGTTCGCAGAACTGGATCCTCAACTCCGCCATGGGCTAAAGCGAAGAGATCAACCTGCTGGCTATGCTGGGTGAGCCGAGCCCGCGGCCCAGGCGCGTTTGAGACTCAAGCAGAAGCGATGGCACCCGGGTCGGCAACGGGCGGGACGGGCCGCTTTGGGTCTCCCAGCACCAGCCGGACTTGGTGCGTGCCGCCGTCATCGGCGAGAGGGATGGAGCGGGGGTCGACCGGCGCGCCATCCAGTTCCGCCTCCGCGATCCCTCGGCAGCGGCGCTCCGGGTTCGAGACCGCGATCTCGTAGCGCGTCCGGCCGAAGCGCCAGACGATCGCGTAGTCAAGCCAGGATGACGGGATGCAGGGGTCCATCTCGAAGGTCGAGCCCCGGCGCCGGAGCCCGAGGATGCTCTCGAGGCCCGCGCGGTACATCAAGCCCGCGGAGCCGGTGTACCACGTCCAGCCGCCACGCCCGGCGTGTGCCGGGTCGGCGTGGACGTCTCCGGCGATGACGTAGGGCTCGGCCATGTAGCGCCCGACACCGGCCGCGGTCCTGGTATGGTTGACGGGATTGAGCATGTGGAAGAGCTCCACCGCCTCGTCGCCGCTGCCCAGCCGGGCCATGGCCATGACGACCCAGAGAGCCCCGTGGGTGTATTGGCCGCCGTTCTCACGCACGCCGGGCGGATAGCCCTTGATGTACCCCGGATCCTGGATGGATTCGTCGAAGGGCGGGGTGAGCAGCAGTACGACCTGAGGTCCGCGCCGAACCAGGTGGGTGCGGACAGCGTCCATGGCGCGTTCCGCGTAGCGCACGGGAACCGCGCCCGAGAGCGCCGCCCAGGACTGTACGGTGGCGTCGATCCGGCACTCGTCGTTCTGGGCCGAGCCTAGAGGCTTGCCGTCGTCGTAGTAGCCGCGCCGGTACCACTCGCCGTCCCAGGTCTGCTCCAGCATGCTGCCGAGCCGGCGGGCCTCGCCGCGGTAGCGCTCGGCCCGGGCCTGGTCCCCCCGAGCTTCGCAGAGCGGCGCGAACTCGCTCAGGACCACGTGGAGGAAGAAGCCCACCCAGGCGCTCTCCCCGCGCCCTTCCCGTCCCACGCGGTTCATGCCGTCGTTCCAGTCCCCGCTCCCCATAAGGGGAAGGCCGTGGGCGCCCGCGGTCAGTCCACGGTCGATGGCGCGCAGGCAATGCTCGAAGATCGGACTCTTTTCGGTCGAGATGCGGGGCTGAACGTAGGCGTCCTGCGTTTCCGGGGCGAGCGGCGGGGCCTCCAGGAAGGGCGCCGGCTCATCGAGGACGCCCGCGTCTCCCGTCGTCCGGACGTAGTGCGCTACCGCGTGGGGAAGCCATAACAGGTCGTCGGAACAGCGCGTGCGGGTGCCCCGGCCGCTCCGCTCGTGCCACCAGTGCTGGACGTCGCCTTCGAGGAATTGCCGGCCGGCTGCTCGCAACAGGTGTTCTCTGATGAGATCCGGCCGGGCCAGCGTCAAAGCCATGACGTCCTGAAGCTGGTCGCGGAACCCGAAGGCGCCGCTCGGCTGGTGGTAAGCGGACCGGGCCCACAGCCGGCAGCTCACGTCCTGATAGAGCAGCCAGCGGTTCATCAACAGATCGAAGGAGTCGTCCGGCGTACGGACCTGGACCGTGTCGAGGATGCCGTCCCAGCTCCGGCGCACGGCCTCCCGGGCGATTTCCGCGGCGTCCACGCGACCATGCCGGCCCAGAAGCTCGCGGGCCTCATTCCCATCCTTCCCCTGCCCAACCAGGAACACAAGGAGGCGCGTCTCCCCCGGGATCAGAGTGACGGAGACGTGCAGCGCGGCGCAGGGATCGAGCCCCGCTCCGAAGCGGCCCGACAGGGCTTCACGGCGGAGCGCCGCCGGTTGCGCCAGGGAACCGTTGCGACCCAGGAACGACAAGCGATCTCCCGTTGCCGAGCGCAGCCCTTCGCTCGCGTGGGCGAAAGCCACGCGCCCCGCGAACTCTTGGTTGTAGGGATTCCTGGCCAGGACCGCTCCGGTCGCGGAGTCGAGCTCGGTCACCACGTGCGTGCTCTGGCCCGCCCGCGGCGGCCCCAGCACCCACTCGTTGTAGGCGAACACGCTCAGGCGACGCGCCCTTCCGCTTTCGTTCGTAAGCGTGAGCAGTGAGAATTTCACCGGGTCCTTCGCGTCTACGAATACGTCGAGGTCTTGGCGCAGGCCGTGCGCTACGCGAGCGAAACGAGTCAGCCCGGCGGAATGCCGAATCACGAAGCGACCGTCCCCGCCCGTGCGGGGCATCGGGCCCGGCGTGGGGGACCAGGTCTCTCCGGTCTCATCGTCGCGGATGAAGAGCGCCTCGGCCGTGGGGTCGGTCACGGGGTCGTTCGCGAAAGGCGTGAGGCGGTTCTCGCGGCTGTTCTCCGACCAGGTGTAGGCCGACCCTGAGGCCGTGATCACGGTCCCGAACGCGGGGTTGGCGATGACGTTGGCCCAAGGCAGGGGCGTCTCCTGGGCCGCTTCAAGGACGACCACGTAGTCGCGCCCGTCGTCGGCGAAGCCGCCCATGCCGTTGGCCAGGGCGAGCGGAGGCACGGCCACCTGCGCCGGCGACGCGGCGGCTGAGCTCGACTCCGCGGAGGGCGCGAATTCCTCCGGCTCC
Source organism: Candidatus Aminicenantota bacterium (assembly GCA_030691735.1). Lineage (GTDB taxonomy): Bacteria > Acidobacteriota > Aminicenantia > Aminicenantales > UBA4085 > JAPKZI01. The sequence continues at coordinate 9,159 of JAUYDS010000079.1, read as the reverse complement.
GGCCACTCGGGATCGAGCCAGTCGAGTTGGTTGGCCAGATCTCCCCGCTCGCCGCTCAGGACGGCGCGCGCCACGCCCGCGAGGAGGATGCGCTCGGCTTCAGCCATGCGGTCCCCACGGAGCAGGTAAGCCCCGCCGGGCCGGTGCTTCCAGGTCCTCCAGGGTCCATTGTCGAGGAGGGCCACGAGCAGCGCGTGCATCTCGTCGAGATAGCTCACGGGGTGCTCGTTGAGGATCACGACGTCGGCGTTCAACCCCTTGAGCCGCCAGTACTCCTGCGCCTGCAGGACCTGGCGCACCAGCGGCAGGTCGTCCTCCTCGACGACCCGCACCAGGAGGATGGGGAGATCGCCCGAGATGCCGTGCGGCCAGAGGCCTTCCTGGCCGAGGGTGTTGCGGGCCAGAAGCTCCGGGCTCGCGCGGAGCGATCCGTCGGTATACAGCACCCGCGAGGCCAGGCGTTCGAAGAGCAAGGCTTGTTCGCTCGAGATGCCAAGGTGGCGGAGGCCGCTCTGCGTATGGGCGAAGGCGAGGGCGAAGGTTCGCGCCGCGGCGCTCGGCTCGTGGTAGCGCCGGGCGAGAGCCAGGGCCGTCTCCCGGGAGGACGCCATACCCGTGGCGAAAGACAGCTTAATGAAGCCGCCCGGCGCGAGGCGAATGCGCTGCCGGAGGCTGACGACGGGGTCGAGTACGAACCCGGTCGTGCCGGACAGGGAGCGTCCGTCGAGGGCCTGGGGGTTCTCGGGACCGCGGCCGCGACCCAGGAAGCGCGCCCGGTCGGTCTCCCATTCCACCGGCCCCTGCTTCCGTCCTTCGAGGCTCAGGACGTGAATCGCCCACGCCCCGGGCTCGTCCGGGGCGCGCGCTCGGCGATGGCAGAGGAGGGCGGCGCTCTCGGGAAGGTATTCCGTCTCGACGAACAGCTTGCCGAAGGCCGGGTGGGCCAGGTCGTCGGCCGGCGGGGCGAGGACGATCTCGGCAAAGCTCGTGATCTCGATCTCGCGGGGACGATCGCTGTGGTTGGTCACCGCCAGGCGCCGCACTTCAACGTCGTCCTGGTTCGAGACGGCGATGTCGAGCTGGACGGCGATGTCGTCGTCCCGGCGGCGAAAGGTCGCCTTCTCCGCGAGGAACGAGACCAGGTACTCCTCCGGCTCCTTGGCGGTGGGGTGGAAAGTTGCTGACCACACCGAGCCGCTCCGCACGTCGCGCAGATAGAGGAACTGGCTCCCCGGGTCGCGGGTCGGATCCTCCCGGTGCCTTGTGACCGCGCGGCCTCGACAGAAGCTGGCGCCCCCTCCCGCATTCGTCACGACGGCGGTGTAGTTGCCGTTGGACAGGAACTGCGCATGAGGGAACAGCGTATGCGGCGACCAGAAGCGGCGAATGGCCAGCGCGGGCAGCGGGCCGGCCACGCGGGTCTCTTCGACCGGTCGCGGCTGGGTGATGGGCACCAGGCGCGGTACCTGCTCCTGCAACAGCAGCTCCGTGGCCTGCACGCGCGGGTCGGCATGAAAGCGTTTCACCATCGGATCGCCGAGGAGAACGTTGGCAAGGGACACGAGAGTCATCCCCTGGTGATGGGCCATGAAGGCACGCACCACCGTTCCCCGGGGGAGGCCCGCTCTTCTCCCGGCGCTTTCGGGCTCGTCGGTCTTCCCATGCGTGTAATCGATGGCCTCGTAGTAGCCGTAGGCGCCTTCGAGACCTTCCCCGGCCAGGCGCCGCAGATTGCGGGCGGCCTTCGTTGGTTCGAGCCCGGCGGCGAGCGCGGTGGCGTAGGGTGCGACCACCAGCTCGTCGCCCAGGCCGCGCTTCAGGCCGAGGCCGGGGATGCCGAAGGCCTTGTACTGATAGTTGTCGTGCCGGTCCACGAGGTTGTAGGCGGACTCCGAGATCCCCCAGGGCACGGCGCGATCCGTCGCGTACTCGATCTGCCGCCGCACGGCCATCCGGCATGTCTGGTTGAGGAGTGTTTCCGGAAAGCTCTTCATGAAGAGGAGCGGCATCAAGTACTCGAACAGGGTGGCGCCCCAAGACAGGAGGGTGGGCGTCCCGTCCACGGCGGTGATGAGCCGTCCCAGGTGGAACCAGTGCGTTTCGGGGAGGTCGCCCTTGGCGATGCCGATGAAACTCGTCAGCCGCGATTCCGAGGCCAGGAGGTCATAGTAGGAAGCATCCAGCCGGCCCGGCCCCTCGGCGTCGGCGAGACGATAGCCGATGGAGAGGATCCGGCGCTGCGGGTCGTAGAGGAACCGGAAGCTCATCCCGTCCGCGAACCGGGCGGCGCGGCCCGCCAGGTCAAGGAGGCGTTGGGAGAGATCGACGGCGGCCGGGGCGGCGGCCGGGCCCCGGGCTTTGCAGTCCTCATTCGCGAAGCGAATGAGGGCAGGCTTTGTCTGGGGATCCGCTTCCGCCGTACTCAGCCGCGTATATACATCGCGGGTGAGTGCCCCGGGCTTTGCCCGGGGGTCCACTTCCGCCGCGAAGGCTCGTCCCTTGACTGCCGCCGCGAAGGCTCGTCCCTTGACTGCCGGCTCGGCCGTGGGCGGCGGTTGCCGGCTCGCCTGGCGCAGCCCTTCCGCCAGGGTCATGAGCGCGCCCGCGAGGTTGCCGCTGTCGACGGTGGACACGTAAGCCGGCAGGAGCGGCGCCAGGCTCTGCGTGTCGTACCAGTTGAGCAGGTGACCGTCGAAGTGTTCGAGGCCTTCCATCGTGGTCAGCGTGGCGTCGATCCTGGAGGCAAGCTCGTCCGTCCGGATGAAGCCGAGATCGTGAGCGGCCAGGGTGGCGAGCAGCCCCATGCCGATGTTCGTGGGCGACGTCCGGTGGGAGATCCGGGGTTCCGGCGTCTCCTGGAAATTGTCCGCGGGCAAGCCGTGGTCTTCGGGGCCCATGAACGCCTCGAAGTATCGCCAGGTGTTGCGGGCAATGAGACGGAGGAACCAGCGGTCCTCTTCCCCCAGCTCGACACGTCGCGGTACCACGGGCCGGCTCAGCGCATATGCGACGAGCGGCGCGGCCGCCCACAAAGCCAGGACCGGGATGGCCGTGAGGAGCGCGCCCGGGCGCGCCAGCAAGACCAGGAGGAGGCCGCTTGATGCGACCAGCGGGCTCGCGATCATCTCTACCAGAAACACCCGTGCGCTCGCTCGCCTTGCCTTGCCGGCCCCTCGGGTTTCGCTGGCCGCGGCCGTCTCCCACTCCAGCAGGCGGCGCTGGGTCGCCGCGAGACGGACGAGGGTCAGCACGATCGCGTGGGTCCTCTCGTAAGCCTGGCTGGCCAGGAAGGTGAGCTGCAGCGATACCTGAGCGAGCACGGTCTTCCCATCTTTCCAAGCGGCGCGGAGGAACACCAGCCACGGCTGTTGCGGCCTGGGACCTCTGGCGGCCTCCAGGAGCAGCGGATAAAGGGGAAAGGCCATGGCGGCCAGGATGGCGGCCGTCCAGACCGCCGGGCTTCCCGGCAGGATCGCCCAGGCCAGAAGGAGCAGGGCGACGGTCGAGGGGGGGACGAGGCTGCGCCTCAGGTTGTCGAAGATCTTCCAGCGCGAGATGAGGGGCAGCCGGTTGCGCTTCAGGCCGGAGCGGGTTGGAACCCAAGGGAACAGCCAGCGGAGGATCTGCCAATCGCCCCGAACCCAGCGGTGCTGGCGCCGCGCATGGGCGAGGACGCTCGCGGGATAGTCGTCCACCACCTCCACGTCCGTGACGAGCGCCGTGCGGGCGTAGACCCCTTCGAAGAGGTCATGCGAGAGAAGGGCGTTCTCGGGCACGCGCCCCTCGAGGGCGGCCATGAAGGCGTCCACGTCGTAGAGCCCCTTGCCCGTGAAGATCCCCTCGCCGAACAGGTCCTGATAGGTGTCCGAAACAGCGGTGGTGTAGGGATCGACTCCGGTGTGGCCGGCGTAGAGGCGGGCGAAGAGTGAGCCGGCGGCGCTGGCCATGGTCACGCTGACCCGGGGCTGCAGGATCCCATAGCCCTCGGTGACGCGGCCGAGGCGGACGTCGAAGCGGGGGCGGTTCAAAGGATGGGCGATGATGCCGACGAGCTTCTTCGCGGCGTCCCGCGGCAGGCGGGTGTCGGAGTCGAGAGTGAGGCAGTAGCGCACGCCGGGGAGGATCCCCACGTCGCCGACCTGCACGGAGAAGCTCGTGTCCGTGGCCCCGCGTAGAAGGCGGTTCCATTCCTCGAGTTTTCCACGCTTGCGCTCCCAGCCCATCCAGACGCTCTCTCCCGGGTTCCACTGGCGCAGGCGATGGAACAGGAAGAACCGGTCCGTATACCCTTCACCGAAGTGCGCGTTCAGGGCATCGATCCCCGCCCGGGCGGCGGAGAGGATCGGCTCGTCCTCGGGCATCTCGCGCGCGGGGGCGTCGACGAAGTCGCTGAGGATCGCGAAGTGGATGCGCGGATCGAGGTTTCCGAGAGCCAGCACCTCGATGTGCTCGATAAGGCGGGCCACGGCGGGCACGCTCGTCAGCAGCGTGGGCACGACCACCATGGTTCGCGCGTTGTCGGGGATTCCCGCAGGGAATTCGAGGCGGGGGAGGCGTTGCGGCGGTGCCCAACGAGCAACCAGGCGCTGCACGAAGGCGATCGCCACCTGGCTGGCCGGAAGCAACAGGAGCAGCGCCGCTGCGGCCCGAACCCCGAGCGATGAGCGCTGATCATGGAGGTAGGCGAGCCCGAGGCCGAGCAGGAGGGCCGTCAGGAGCCCGATCGATCCGAGGTAGACGGCGGTCGCATGGGCGAAGACGAAACGCCGCACCCGCCGGCCGAAGCGGGGTCGAAAGGCGACGTCGGTCTCGAGGTCGGGGCGGCCCTTGCCGATGAGGTAGTGGCCGACGTGGGCGGCGCGATCCGCCGCCTGTCCGCTCTCCACGGCCCGGCGAGCGCGCTCAATAGCTCGCAGAGCCACGTCCAACTGCGCCTCTCCGGTGGGCCCGGATAGCTCCTCCACGGCCTGGCGGTAGCGGTCGCGGCTCAGGAAGTCCATGCTCCCATAAGCCCCGGCCGGGTCGCGCTGCAACACGCGCTCGACCAGGCTGACGGCCTCGAAGGACTGGCTCCAGTCGAGCGCGGAGCAGAGACGGAGGCTGGTGATGACGTTGGCCACCGAGACCTGGGCCGCGGCTTGGCGCTGATGCTCGCTCCGAATCGCGTCCTCAGAGGCCATGTGTTGGGCGGAGAGGTGCGTATCGACGGCGGCGCGGACGGCGGAAAGGCGAGGGCCGTGCTCGCGCAGGCGTTGGAGGAGCTGAAGGACGTAACCGGTGTGGAGGTGCTTTGGCAGCGGCGGCGGCTTCCCCTGCCCGGCGTCGTCGACCCGCGCCACGTAGGCGTCGGCCGCCAGGACGGCCGCGCGGGCCTCGAGCGTCTCCTCCGCGAGCCGCCTCAGGTTCTCGATGAGGGCCAGCTTCAGCATGCTCGGCCAGGCCCACAGCTCGCCGATCGTGAGCGGAGCCACGGCCTGGAAGCTGTTCATGAAGCGCACCAGCTGCTGGCGGTCCAAGCGGCTGTCGCTGTGGCGGATGATCTCTTCGGCCAGGGCATAGACGCGCGCGTGGCCCGCGAGCTCCCGCAAAGCGAGTTTGGGCAACCCGCGATAGTAGCCCGGCGGGAGGTTCCGGCGCACGGCGAGGACCTCGGACGCCACGAGATGGAAGTTGTCGAGGAGCCATTCCGCCGCGGGGGTGACGAACTCCCCCCGGTGCACATCGTCGGCCATGGTGATGTATGCCTCGCGAAGGACGCGGGCGTTGTCCTCGAAGCGCGGCAGGACGTTCCGCGCCGCGCGGCGGGGATTCGGGTCGAGCGTGAACCCGGCCGCGAGCGCTCTCGCCCTCTCTTCCAGTCTTTCGATGCTCAGCAGTTCGTCGCGCAGGGGCTTCTCAGCCGGATGCGGAGCGCGGCTGCCGAACAAGCGGAAAAGCGCTTTCAAGGCTTGCGCCACCGCGACGCGTAATAGTCCTCGAGATCCCAACCCATGTGTGCTCCTCTATCGGCGGGTAAAAGTAATATATTATTATAGGCATTAAAATATAACAACCGCCTCCGCCGTCGGGTGCTTTTCCATCATGTTCTCTGCAGGCCTCCACGTCCGAGCCGGGCCAGCGGACACGCTCACTTCGAAAAGCGCAGACGGCCTCGGTCCTCTCGGGAGCTTTTCGACAACGATTTCAACCTCAACATCCCCCGCACCGTGGACACCTTGCAGAATGTCAGTTTGCACATTCGGAACATCCTTGATGAGGGAGAATTGAACTCCATTTCAGTCGTCAAGGAATCCTTGACAACTGCCGTCGATGGCAAGGCCACTTTAATTATTGGGGGAAGTGAGGAAATCGCTCTTTCTATCGCCAGGACCTGGAGAAGAGGACTCTGTTTTTTGCGATAGCTTATCCGAGTTTGAAAATTATCATAAGAATTCTAATGAATAACAGAATCCAGGCTGCGCAAACAATAATCCATGCAATTTTTTTGGCGACACTAACAAGAAACATGAATAAGGTTAATATGATCAAGAATCCAAGGGGATCGATAATACTGTCTGGGAAAATAATACGTGGGAATATCGACTGAACGACCTTGATGATCTCTAAACCAATCTGATGGGCAAGAAAATAAATGAATGTGAGGATCTTGTGAAGGATCACATTCAGAGGTTTCAAATTCGTTGTTTCTTGCACGAATAAACTATTCATTTTGTTCGGGCCTCCCTTGCCAATAGTATTTCCTGCCTACTCCTAATTGATCTTTTTCTTTTTGCCTGGCGGGGTCTGCGTGACCTTCTTGACCTGCTCGGCGTCGTTTTTAGGCCGATCTGTCATCTGCCGCCTCTGAACGGCCGCGGCTTCCGTGTTGAATGGGAGACACCAGTTCCCTTTGAACTGGTCCCAATTCATGTCTCGCCTCCATGGGCTTTCTCTCCGCAACGCCCGGCGAGACTGGCCGGGCTTGTCCTGTCGGACGCATAAAAGCTAAAGGGCGAGGACGCCCAGGGCGGCAAGCGCCAGAATAATGAGGATGATGATGAGAATATCTCTCGTGGAGAGATAGCCTCCCCCGGCATCGGAAGCCGTGATCACGTCTTGCGCGCCGATGACGAGCTGATGCGTCGTCCCCGCCTGCCCCGCCTGCTGAACCGCCGGTTTCTGAACGGCCGCGGCAAAGGAAGAGAGCAATACGACCATCAACAGGACACTTCCGATCTTAACTTGTCTTCTCATTTGACTTCTCCTTTTTTCGAATGTCTTCAAGCCGGGCGCTTTCGATATAGAGACCCCTGACTTGAAGATAATGTTTCCGAATGAACTCCTCCCCAGGGGCAAGCCGGAGGGCCTGACCAAGGGATTGGAAAGCCGGGACAAGCCTCCCTTGATTGGCGTAAGCCAGGCCCAGGACGTCGTGGGCGTAAGCGCTTTTTGCGTCCAAGCTGAGGGCTTTAAGGGCATAAGCCTCAGCCTCCTCGGCCTTGCCTTCTCTAAGGCTGACCATGGCCAAGCTGTACAGGGGATAGGGATCTTCGCTGAGGGATTCCTTGACTTTTTCCCACTCCTCCCTCGATTTCATGAAATCCGACCTCCGGTAATAAGCCGTGGCCAGATTGATGGAGGTTAGAGGGTCGTTTTGCAGAGCGGGAAAAGGGAAAGGGCTTTGACCGGGGACCACGGCCATCATCCACCGGGACTGGTTCCGCCCCTTTCCCAGCTCCCAGACCTTCATGAAATCCTTGGCCGTCATGGCCTGCCGGTCTCCGAAATAGGGGTCGTGGAAAATGATCTGGTCCTCGTCATCATCAAACCCGATGACCACCCGGTAGTGTCCTTTGGCGATCTGTTTTATGGTTTTAGTCAGAACGATCACCGGGATGTCTTTCCCAACCACATCCTTCAAGATCTGCAGGTTCCCCTGGAAAGAGTAGCTCTCAAATCCTTTGGTTCGCGGATACAAGACCAGTTCGGAGTTATAGGTCGCCTGGCTTTCGGAATCATAGATCTCATCCGTGATTTTCCGCTGGCTGAAGGATCGCGTTTCATCCCAGTAGTTGAGGACCATAGCCAAGCAGGCCGGGCCGCAATAATTTCTTTCCAGCCATTTTTCGAAGGGAACCGTCTGGATCAAATGTCCCTTTTCAGGCTTGATTTTCTGGTATTTGAAAACCTGAGCGGAAAAGAGACAGGGGGTCATCAGCCCCAGGCCTGCGAGGAGTCCCCATATCCGTCTTGAGGCCCGGACCTTCGGCCCAATCATTTTGGCGTTTTCCCCGCTAAAGAATTTTCCGGCCCTGCAACAGTCGTACGATCAGAACGACCAAGGCGATGACCAGAAGAACGTGGATCAGGCTGCCGGCGTGTAACGCGAAAAATCCCAGAGCCCACAGAACGACCAGGATGATTAAAATTGCCTCAAGCATACCAGCCTCCTTTTTTTCTTTTGCTTCTCGCTGTCCTGCTCCCAGCCGATATTGGACGGCACGATGGACCGGGGAGAAGCTACCTGTCTAAATGCCGTTTTCATGCCAGAATCTTTCCGCGTTTTCAGAATGTCAGGAAATCGATTTGAATGCCAGGAAATTGATTTCCTCTCTAGAAAAAGGCGGAATTTCAGGTGACCGGCGATTCAAAGCCTCCGGTCGGACGAAATTAGCTGTTTTCCCGGCTAAGAAATCGTCTATAAAACAGCACATTTCCTATTAAATAGGATATTTCCTGCCACTAACTCTTGATTCTTAGAAGCAGCTATCTCCTCCTAATCAATCGGTAAACGATTAGGATCAGGATGGCTCCAAGAATCGCTCCGATGAACCCGGCAGGCTGGCCCTCTCTATACCAGCCGAAGTGTTGTCCGATGTAGGTCGCTACAAAGGACCCGGCAATACCGAGAAGAATCGTAATGATAAACCCGCCCGGATCTCTTCCCGGCATGAGCAACTTTGCGATGACCCCAACCACAAAACCGATCACAATCATCCACAAAATATCCATACGACCTCCTTAAAATGATTAAATGATTCAGCCTTTCGCCTTTTCCTGCGCGGCCTTTTTCAGCTTATCGTTGGCCAGAACAGCGATATCCACCCGGCGGTTTTTCTGCCGGCCTTCGGGCGTATCGTTCGTCACGATCGGCTGCGTTTCGCCGTAGCCGGCGATCGA
>JAUYDS010000054.1 GCA_030691735.1 Candidatus Aminicenantota bacterium | reverse complement strand
GCAAAGCCCGGGGCACTCACCCGCGATGTAAATACGCGGCTGAGTACGGCGGAAACGGATCCCCAGACAAAGCCTGCCCTCATTCGCTTCGCGAATGAGGACTGCAAAGCCTGGGGCCCCTGCCGCCGCCCCGGCCGCCGTCGAGTAAGGACGGGACGAAAGGAAAGAGCATGACCGACACGCAAGGCTTTTCCCCGAACGCGCTGCGCATCTTGAAGGCCCGCTATTTCATGAAGAACGAGAAGGGCGATCTCCTGGACAAGACTCCGTCCGACCTCTTCCGGCGGGTGGCGGGGCACGTCGCCGGCGCCGAACGGAACGCAGAGGACCGGCGGACATGGGCCCGGACGTTCACCGAGGTCATGATGGCCCGGGACTTCCTTCCGAACAGCCCGACGCTGACCGGCGCCGGCCGCGGCATGTGCCTGAGCGCCTGTTTCGTCCTCCCGATCGAGGACTCGATGGAGTCCATCTTCGGGACCGTCAAGAACGCCGCTCTCGTCCATAAGGAGGGCGGCGGGACCGGCTTCGACTTCAGCCGGCTGCGTCCCAAGGGGAGCTTCGTCCGAAAAACCCAAGGCGTCGCCTCCGGCCCGATCTCGTTCCTCAAGGTCATCGATGCCGCGACCGAAGCGGTCAAGCAGGGCGGCACGCGCCGGGGAGCCAACATGGGCATCCTCCGGGCCGACCATCCGGACATCGAGGAGTTCATCCTGATGAAGAAGGACGGCAAGACCTTGGGGAACTTCAACATCTCGGTCGCCGCCACGGACGCCTTCATGGAGGCGGTCAGGAAGGGGACCTCGTACGTCATCCACGATCCCTACCGGAACAAAGCCGTCGATCGGAAGGATGCCCGCAAGGTCTTCCGAATGATCGTCGAGTCGGCCTGGGCCATCGGCGATCCCGGACTGATCTTCATCGACCGCATCAACAAGGACAATCCGACCCGGGGGTTGGGGACGATCGACGCGACCAATCCCTGCGGGGAGCAGCCGCTCCACGCCTACGAATCGTGCAACCTCGGCTCGATCAACGTCTCCCATTTCTTTGTCGCCGAACGGAAGGACCATTTCGATTGGGACCGCTTCGCCGAGGTCATCGGGGTGGCCGTCCGCTTCCTCGACGACGTCATCGACGTCAATGAATACCCCCTGCCCCAGATCGAGGCTATGTCCAAGGGCAACCGTCGGATCGGCCTCGGGGTCATGGGCTGGGCGGACCTCCTGATCAAGATGAAGCTGGGCTATGACGCGCCGGCGGCTCTGGCCTTCGCCGAGAAGCTGGCTTCCTTCCTGCGGACGACGGCGACGGACGAATCCCGGAAGCTGGCCCGCCTTCGCGGCAGTTTCCCGAACATCTCCCGGTCGGTCTACAAGGGGACGAAAATGCGGAACGCGACGGTCTTCACCATCGCTCCGACGGGAACGATCTCCCGGATCGCCGGCTGCTCGTCGAGCATCGAGCCGGTGTTCGCCTTCGAATTCACCTCCCGCATCATCGATTCCGAAATCAAGGACCTTCATCCCCTCTACGAGGAATGGAAGGAGCGGAATCCGGGGAAAAAGCCCCCGGACTATTTCGTCACCGCTCACGACATCCCCCCCGAAGGGCACGTCCGGACTCAGGCGGCCTACCAGAAGCATGTCGACAATTCGGTCTCTAAAACCATCAATCTGCCTCACGGGGCCGCGCTGAAGGACGTGGAGACGGCCTACCTGCTGGCCTATGATCTGGGCACCAAAGGGATCACGATCTACCGCGACGGCTGTCGCGACGAACAGGTCCTGACCAAGACGGTGCCGGCCGAAAAACGCATGCCCCAGGAGCGGCCGGACACCTTGACCTCCGTCACCGACAAGATCAAAACGGGCTTCGGCAACCTCTACGTGACCATATCCTACTTCAACCAGAAGCCGTTCGAAGTGTTCGCCAGCATCGGCAAGAGCGGCTATACCACGATGGCCGACGCCGAGGCGATCGGCCGCCTCGTCTCGCTGGCGCTGCGGAGCGGCGTGGACCCCAAGGAGGTCGTCAACCAGCTCAATGGCATCGGGGGCTCGGAGCCGATCTTCACCGAGGGAGGACTGGTGACGTCGATCCCGGACGCGATCGCCAAGGTTCTGGAGCGCCACTTCGGCTCGGTCAAAAACCATACCAAGGACCTCTTCCAGTCGATCTGCAAGATGTGCGGGGCCACGCTCCCGGACGAGAAGTGCCCGACCTGCCCGAACTGCGGCTGGAACAAGTGCTCGTGATCCGAGGGGACGGCCGTCTCCCGAAAAACATATAGTTTATAGGAATAGTAAAGATTGAGATGGAAAAGTCGGCGCGTTTCGCTTATAATAAGGAATTCCTGAGGCCGCGGCAGGCGGCCCAGAACGCGCAAAGGAGATACCGATGAAAGAGAAGGTCGAAGCGGCTTTGAATAAGGTCCGGCCGTCCCTGATGGCGGATGGAGGCAACGTCGAACTCGTCGACGTCGGCGCCGACGGTGTGGTCAAGGTCAAGCTCACCGGCGCCTGCGGCGGCTGCCCGATGTCCCAGCTGACGCTCAAAATGGGCATCGAGCGGATCCTGAAGAAGGAAGTTCCGGAAATCAAAGAAGTCGTTGCACTCTAAAGGGAAGGGGAAAGATCCCCGTCTTTGAAGGCATCGACCATGCGCAGAATCTATCTCGATCACATCGCCGCCACGCCCCTCCACCCCGAAGCCTTGGCGGCCATGCTTCCGTTTCTGAAGGAGCGCTTCGGGAATCCGCAGAGCCTCCACGGCGAGGGCCAGTCGGTCCTTGAGGCCGTCGAAGAGGCCCGCGGACAGGTCGCCCGGCTGATCGGCGCGACAGCCGCCGAAATCATCTTCACCTCGAGCGGATCCGAATCGAACAATCTGGCGGTCAAAGGTCTGGCTCTGGCCGGCCGGGCCAAAGGAACCCATCTCGTCCTGTCGGCCATCGAACACCTGTCCGTCCTCAACGCGGCAAAGAGCCTCGAAAAATTCGGCTTCCGCTCTACGCTCGTTCCCGTCGACGGAGCAGGCACCGTCCGTCCCGAGTCCGTGGAGCGGGCGCTGACCAAGGACACGGTCCTCGTTTCGGTCATGCTGGCTAACTCCGAGGTCGGCACGATCGAACCCGTGGCCGAAATCGCCAAGCTCTGCCGGGCCAAAAGCGTGCTCGTCCACACGGACGCCGTGGCCGCGGCCGGAAGCCTGCCCCTCGACGTCCAGGCGTTGGGCGTCGACGCTCTGAGCTTGGCCGGCGACCAGTTCTACGGCCCGAAAGGCGGCGCCGCCCTTTTTATAAAAAAAGGGACCCGCCTTCTCCCGCAGATCGACGGAGGGATTCAGGAAAGCGGCCGGCGCGGCGGAACGGAGAATGTTGCGGCCATCGTCGGGCTGGGCAAGGCGGCCGAGATCGCCCTGGCCAGGCGGGCGGAGCGGGCGGCGAAAGCCGCGGAGCTCCGCGACCGGCTCATCGACGGCCTCTCCCGAAAGATCGGCCACGTTTTGCTCACGGGGCCGCGGGCCGGACGTTTGCCCCATCAGGCCAGCTTCTGCATCCAGTTCGTCGAGGGCGAGGCGATGCTCCTCAGCCTCGATATGAAGGGGATCGCGGTCTCGAGCGGTTCCGCCTGCTCGTCCAAGGCGCTCAAAGCGTCCCATGTCTTGTTGGCCCTTGGGCTGGACCATGCCACCGCCCAGGGATCCGTCGTCTTCAGCCTCCTCGAAGACACGACGGCGGAGGATATCGATGACGTGATCGAGTCCTTCCCGCCGATCATCGAGCGCCTGCGGAAGATGTCTCCGCTTTACACGGCCTATCTTAAGGAGAACCCCCAATGATCTACTCCGATAAGGTCATGGACCATTTCGCCAATCCGCGCAACGTGGGCACCCTGCCCGACGCCGATGGGGTCGGCCAAGTCGGCAACCCCGTCTGCGGCGATATGATGACGTTCTACATCAAGGTCAAGGAAGACCGCCTGTCCGAGATCAAGTTCCAGACTTTCGGCTGCGGCGCGGCCATCGCCGTGTCGAGCATGGTCACGGGGATGGCTTTGGGCAAGACGCTCGAAGAGGCCATGGCCATCACCAACGAGAAGGTGGCCGAGGAGCTCGGCGGCTTGCCTAAAAACAAGATGCATTGCTCCAACCTGGGCGCGGACGCCCTTCACGAGGCGATTAAGGACTACCGCCACAAGAGCGCGCCCGGCGCCCGGGACGCGGTCTCGGCGGCACCCGCTCAGGCCCACGATGAGCACGACGAGGCTTGCTGCTGTCCCTATTGCGAGGGACCGCTCGAGGGGATGGAAGAGGTCTGTTCCTGCTCCCACTGCGACATCGATTTCATCGAGTGTCCGGCTTGCGGAAAATATACGAACAAAGCCGAAGCCACGTGCGTCGCCTGCGGGGCCAAGATCGTGAAATAGTCGATGCTGATCGAGGACCTGAACAAGGACGATCTCGCCCGGCGGATTCTGGAGCTCAAGAAAGCGCGGAACGCCGTCATCCTTGCCCATAACTATCAGATCGGAGAGGTCCAGGACATCGCCGATTTCATCGGAGATTCCCTGGAGCTGAGCCAAAGGGCGGCGGCCGCGACGGAGGACGTCATCGTCTTCTGCGGAGTCCATTTCATGGCCGAGACCGCCTCCGTTCTGTCCCCTCGGAAGACCGTTCTTATCCCCGACCTGCATGCCGGCTGTCCCATGGCCGACATGATCACGGTCGCCGATCTCGTCGCCTGGAAGAGCCGATATCCCGGCCGGCCGGTCGTCTGCTACGTCAACACTTCGGCCGAGGTCAAGGCCGAGTGCGATATCTGCTGTACCTCGTCCAACGCGGTCCGCGTGGTCGAAAGCGTCTCCGGGAGCGAAGTTCTCTTCGCGCCGGACAAGAACCTGGCCGCCTACGTCGCCCGCACATCCCGCAAGAAAATCATCCCTTGGGACGGCACCTGTTATGTCCACAACAACATCCTCGCCCGCGACATCCGCGAGAAGAAGAAAACCTATCCGGACGCCGTCGTCTGGGCCCATCCGGAATGCCGGCCCGAGGTCATCGACCTGGCCGACAAGGTCCTCTCCACGGGCAAGATGATCAAGGAGGCCCGGACGACCGAGGCCAAAAGGATCATCGTCGCCACGGAATCCGGGATCATTTACCGGCTGAAAAAGGACAACCCGGAGAAGAATTTCCATCCCGCCCACGACCTGGCCTTTTGCGCCAACATGAAAAAGATCACTCTCAAGAAAGTCGCTTTGGCCCTGGAACAAATGATTCATCGTGTTCAGGTTCCTCCTGAGATCGCCGATCGGGCGCGGGGAGCGATCGAAAAGATGGTCCGATTATAAGGAGATCTGTTATGAAAAAGATGACCGAAGAATTCCTGAAGAACGCCCTGGCCGGCGAGAGCCAGGCCCACGTCAAGTATCAGCGATGACGATCGTCTCATCATCGAAACCGGACGAGATCCTGGCCGTGGCGGTCCGTTCCGAAATGGACGCCGCCGCGATCTATAACGGTCTCCGCGGCCGGGTGAAGAACGAGGTTCTTCTCCAAAAACTCCAGTTCCTGGCCGACGAGGAAATGCGCCACAAAGCGATCCTCGAACGCCTCTTCGCCGACAAGTTCCCGGGCGAGACGCTCCGCGTTCCTCAGGCGGACGCCGGCCCGGCCGAGAACGTCCCGGTCGACGAGGCGACCTCGGTCATGGACCTTTTCAAGCTGGCCATGAAGAAGGAGAAGCAGGCGGAAGACTATTATAAGGAATCCAAGAAGAGCATCACCGACGCCCGAAGCCAAAAGATCCTGGATTACCTCAGCCGGGTCGAGCGCAGCCACTATTTCATGCTCAAGTCCGAGATCGAACTGCTGGAGAAATTCCCCGAATATTTCGATGTCGAAGCCTTCCATATCGGCCAGGACCTCTTCCACGTCGGGCCATAAAATGGTGGGGGACATGTACCGAATTCCTTAATTCGGTACGTATCCCCGTATGATTGGGTGATAGGTCCCCATCTTAGGAGCGCTCATGGAACTTGCCAAGGACCGCATCGTCAGGATCATCCGCATCCTGGAGAAGGAATACCCAGAGAGCCGGACGGCCCTCCGATTCGAGACGCCGCTCCAGATCCTGGTGGCCACGATTCTCAGCGCCCAATGCACCGACGAGCGGGTCAACAAGCTCACCCCGGCCCTGTTCAAGAAGTATCCGGATGCCGCCGCCTTCGCCGCGGCGGACCGGACCGAGCTCGAACTGGACATCCGTCCAACGGGCTTCTTCCGGAACAAGGCTAAAAGCATCATCGGTGCCGCTTCGAAGATCGTCGCCGATTTCGGCGGGCGGGTGCCGGACACGATGGCCGAGCTCGTCACCCTGCCCGGCGTCGCCCGCAAAACGGCCAACATCGTCCTCTCCTCGGCCTACGGAAAGGCGGAGGGGATCGCGGTGGACGTCCATGTCAAGCGTCTCTCCGGCCAGCTCGGCCTGAGCCGGCAGAAGAATCCCGAAAAGATCGAGCAAGACCTGTTGAAGATCGTGCCCAAGGCGGACTGGCTCGATTTCAATTACCTCCTGGTGAACCACGGCCGCAGGATTTGCCAGGCGCGCAAGCTGAAGTGCCCGGAGTGCAAACTGGCTAAACTCTGTCCTTCGGCCGTTCTTTGATCGCCGAGGCCTCCCGCGGAGCCTCCCGCGATTGAGTCTTCCTCAGGCATCTTTTATAATGGCGGGGGAGACTTTGAGGAGCGCATGATCAAAGAAGCGATGCTTTTCAAGGCCCTCGAAGGGGGGCGGACCGTTTGTGCCCTCTGCTCCCACCGCTGCGACATAGCGCCCGGAAAATTCGGCGTCTGCGGTGTCCGGGAGAACCGCGGCGGCCGGCTCATGACCCATGCCTACGGGGAGGTCATCGCCGCCCATGTGGACCCCATCGAGAAGAAGCCTTTCTTCCATTTTCTCCCCGACACGACGTCGTTCTCGATCGCCACGATCGGCTGCAATTTCCGCTGTTCCTTCTGCCAGAACTGGCAGATCAGCCAGGCGGCCAAGACAGGCCACTCGACGGCGGCCGGGGCCCCGGGCATTGCCCGGGGGTCCACTTCCGCCGCGAAGGCTCGTCCCTTGACCGGCCGAGGCGAAGAGCTTTCGCCCGAGGACGCCGTCCGCATCGCCCTGGACCGGGGTTGCCGGAGCATCTCCTATACATATACCGAACCAACGGTCTTCTTCGAGTACGCTTATGACACGGCCAAACTGGCGCGCGAATCGGGCTTGGCCAACACGTTCGTGACCAACGGCTTCATGACGGCCGAAGCCCTCGAAACCATCCGGCCTTATCTCGACGCGGCCAACGTGGATCTCAAGGCCTTCCGCGATGAGACTTATAAAAAGGTCTGTCAAGCGCGCCTCGGGCCCGTCCTCGATTCCATCCGCTTGATGCACGATCTCGGGATCTGGGTCGAGGTGACGACGCTCGTCGTCCCCGGCCTGAACGACGGAGACGCGGAACTCGGCGACATGGCCCGGTTCATCGCCGGGGTCGACCCCGATATCCCCTGGCACATCAGCCGGTTCCATCCGGATTACAACTACACCGATGCGGAGCCGACCCCGGTCGAGACCTTAAGAAGAGCCTTCGCCATCGGACAGAGAGCGGATCTGCGATACGTCTATATCGGCAACGTCTCGGGCGAGGGAGACACCACCCGTTGCCCGCATTGTTTCCGGCCGCTCATCCAGCGCCGCGGTTTCCGGGTCGAGGAGAACCGGGTCCGCGACGGGGCCTGCCCGTATTGCCGGACTCCGATCGCCGGCTTATTCCAATAGGGGAGATCGTTCCCTGTTCCCGAATTTTCGGATCAAGCGGTCTCTGCCGCGGGGACTTCTCGTAGATTCCGGCCTGCCTGATGTCCGAATATTTCTGGACCCAGGCCGGAAGATCGAAGACGACCATGGGCGCATGGGTGTAATCGGGAAGGACTTTGATACGTTCGACGGCGCCAAACCCCGATTTTTAAATCGGGGTAAAAAGCGCCGCTCAGTATCAACCCTGAGCATACCCCGGGCTTCAGCCCGGGGAGTCGAATGGGTTGATTTCCTCTTTGGAAAAAGGCGGAATTTCATTTGACCGGCGATTCAAAGCCTCCGGTTAGACAAATTGAGCTGTTTTCCCACCTAAAAAAATTGTCCCACAAAACAGCACATTTCCCATTAAATAGGATTTTTTCTGCCGCACGATCCCATCTGGGGCTGTCGCTGTCTCCTCTTAATCCATCAGCCTTTCGCCTTTTCCTGCGCGGCCTTTTTCAGCTTATCGTTGGCCAGAACAGCGATATCCACCCGGCGGTTTTTCTGCCGGCCTTCGGGCGTATCGTTCGTCACGATCGGCTGCGTTTCGCCGTAGCCGGCGATCGA
>JAUYDS010000006.1 GCA_030691735.1 Candidatus Aminicenantota bacterium | reverse complement strand
GGCGTCATCGGCGGGCTCGTCCTTTCCACGGCCCTCAGCCTGGTCGTCGTGCCCGCCTTTTATGTCATCGCCGAAAACCTGAGCCGGAAGAAGAAGCCCGAGAAAGCGGCGGTGGCGGAGACCGTCGAAAAGCCGGCCTTTTAAGGGACCATGCGGAGCCGAGACCGCTTTCGGCTTCTCACTAAGGAGGGGACTCCCCAGGACTACGGACAGACCTTGACTCTTCCTGCCATCATCTCAGTGCCATCATCTCATTGATTTCGAAAGGATTTGTTGATATCCTTTTGGCGATTAAACCAATAGGAATAATAAGGAATGGAGTGCCCCCAGTGCCGCGCCGATAATCCCGCGGACACTTCGTTCTGCGGAAAATGCGGCTCTCGGCTTTCCATCGCCTCGAACGCCCCTCCATCGTTCACTCTGACCATCCCGAGGGGATCTCTCGGTATCGCCAAGGGAAGGATCATCGCCGGAAAATACCGCGTCCTCGAAGAGGTGGGCCGGGGAGGCATGGGCCAGGTCTTCAAGGCCGAGGACGCCCGTCTCCATCGAACCGTCGCCATCAAATTCTTGTCCCCCGACCTGCTGGGCGATCCCGAGCATCAGTCCCGTTTCCTGCGGGAAGCCCAGACGGCCTCGGCTCTCAACGACCCTCATATCTGTGTCATCCACGAAATCGGCGAAGATGAGGGAAGGCCCTTCATCGCCATGGAATTCGTCGCGGGGCGATCTCTCAAAGAAACCATCCAGGCCCAACCAATGGCGGCCGAGGAGATCGGGCGATATGGCCTTCAGATCGCCGGGGCGCTTCAACACGCCCATGACCAGGGGATCATCCATCGCGACCTCAAGACCGCCAACGTCATGATCACGCCTGACGGCCGGGCCAAGATCCTGGACTTCGGCCTGGCCAAGCGGTTGGCGGGCGGCGAGCGTCGGGAGGAGCAGGTTTCCCAAAAGTCCATCACCGAAGCGGGGACCTTTTTGGGGACGATGTCGTACATGGCCCCGGAGGTGTTTCGCGGAGACCCGGCCGACGCTCGGAGCGACATCTGGTCCTTGGGCGTGATGCTATACGAAATGGCCGCGGGGAAGCTGCCCTTTGACGGACAAACGGGGTTCGAACTGAGCTCGTCCATCCTGCGCGACACGCCGCCGTCCCTCCCGCCTCAGATCCCGGCGCCGCTCGGCGCGATCATCACCCGGTGTTTGGAGAAAGATCCCGCCCAAAGGTATCAAAGGGCCGGCGAGATCCGCGCGGATCTCCAGGCGTTCCTATCCGCCGCCCACCTCGAGCTATTCTCTTCGCGGAGCCGCAGCCGGAGGCGATGGAGGACCGTCGCCGTCACGAGCGCGATCCTGATCGCGGTGCTTGTCGGATTGTGGATTTTCAGACCTTCGCCCGGCTTGTCCCCGGTGCCGGGTTCGGGAGGCGCGACCGTCAGCACGGGAGCCCGCGCTTCGCGTCTTCCCGAAGCCAATGAATATTTTGAAAAAGCGATGATGTTTCTGGCCCATCAATTCGATCTCTCGAGAGCCCAGAAGATGTTGGAAAAAGCCTTGGATATCGATCCCGCCTTCGCCGAGGCGCGCTCCTGGTACGCTTTTTCTTTCATTTTGGAGATCGACAGCGGCTATTCGAACGATTCGAGCCTCTTATACAAGGCCGAAGAACAACTCCGGCGTGCCCTTCAAGACGACCCTAACAGCGCCCGAGCGCATGCCACTTTTGCGGCGCTTTACTTCTATCAGGATCAAAAGGAGCTCATGTCCCAGGAGATCGAAAAAGCCCTCAAGACCAATCCCCTGGAGGTGGACGCCAAGAATTGGCTGGGCAATCTTTATAATTCGAACGGCGAGACGGCCTCCGCGAAAGCCGTCTTTCAGGAGTTGCTCGATCGGGACCCGCTCTATTTTCCCGCCCGCATGAATTTGGGAGATATTTTGCGCACGGAAGGGGATCACGCCGGCGCCATCAGGGAATTCGAAAAGATCCTCGAACAGGATCCCCAAAATTCTTACGCCATCCCAAAGATCGCCCGGGTTTTCATCGACAGGAACGACCTCCGGAGCGCCCGCCTGCGCCTGGAAGGACTTCGTGAAAAGGACGCGCAAGGTTATGAATCCAAGATAACCTGGGCGATCTTGTTGGCTTTGGAGGGGAAGATTTCCGAAGCCCAAAAAAAGATGGACGAGGAATGTCTGAAGTACGCCGCCGTGGCCCCTTGTGCGACCCTAATGGCGGCGGAGTACTTCGCCGTCACGGGAGACCGGATCAAAGCCGTGGATTGGCTGGAGCGGGCGGTCCGCAACGGGGACGAGCGGACCGAATGGTTTCGCCGCGACCGTCTATTGGCCTCGATCTGGGACCTGCCCCGGTTCAAGCAAATCCAGGATTCGATCGCCTACCGGCGCGAGCAGCGGTCTTCGGCAGAACGCAAGAAATCTCCGGAGAAGCGCTCCGCCATTTGAAAATCCCGGGTTCGCCCAGGCGATCCCTTCATCTTCGATGTTCTCCACAAAGACATCATCATCCGTCCTCGAAAATAGGAATGCCGCACGGGCCCCAAAGAGACCATTCAAGGGGAGAAAAGAGAATAAAAAAAAGGACGGGCCCGGACGAGCCCGTCCTTTAAATCCGTCGGTCAAGGGACGAGCCTTCGGCTCGCCACTCGCCCGTGGCTTGTATCCACGGGCGAGTACGGCGGAAGCGGACCCCCGGGCAATGCCCGGGGCACTCACCCGCGATGTAAATACACGGCTGAGTGCGGCGGAAGCGGATCCCCAGACAAAGCCTGGGGCCCCTGCCGCCGCCCCGGCCGCCGTCGATCAATGGGAGGGGATATCCGTGATCTTGATGTTCCGTTTTTCCAGAATCACGCCGGTCGACCGGTCGAGGCCGACCTGGGCCAGGTTATAGCTGACGATGGCCGCCAGCTCCAAGATGCGGGCGCTGGTCAGGTCGCGCTGGTACTGG
>JAUYDS010000115.1 GCA_030691735.1 Candidatus Aminicenantota bacterium | reverse complement strand
AAAAATGTTCACCTTCCTTTTCGAGCAATTGAACGTGGGCGGAACGACGGCCGCCGTGAAGACCTTCGTCAAAGCGCCGGAGATCCATCTCCCGCTGCCTATCGGGGGGGCAAAGGCGGCCAAAGGCGAATCCGTCGACGGCCTCGCCGATTAAAAAAACGGGGACACATCACTTTTCCCGGACGTCGCACTCCAAGGAGTCATTAGGAGACACAATACCTATTTCCCTATTTTCTTGGGGAGATAAATTTAGGAAATAGGTATTGTGTCTCCGTTGAATTTTATGTGTCTCCGTTTTTATTTTTTGAACGGGGCGCGGAGCGGAGGGTCGTCGCCGTTGACGCGCGCGGCCCAGAGCAGTCCCCTCTTCACGATCTCCCGGGCCTGGGGCACGTCGAAGTCCTTGGCCACGTGGCCTAGCGAGGTATAGAAGACGCGGCCGCTGCCGTAGAGCTTCTTCCAGACGACGGGCATGACGCTGCCCTTGATCCAGGGCGCGTACTGGCCGCTGAACGTGGTTGTCGCCAGGACGTCGTTCTGCGGATCGACCTGCATGTAATATTGTTCGGAATGCATCTTGAAATCGGCGAGGCCTTTGGTAATCGGGTCGTCGTGGTTCGTGACGTTGACTTCGTAATCGATGACCCCGCCGGGATGGGCTACCCACTGCCCGCCGACCATGAACTCGTACTCGACGTTGCTGCGAAACGCATCGGCCATACCCCCGTGCCAGCCGGCCATGCCCACGCCGCTCTTGACGGCGTCCTCCAATCCCTTCTCCTGTTGGGGAGTGATGTTGGCCATGGTGAAGACCTGGACGATGAGGTCGAGCGACCGCATCTTTTCGGCGTCGAGGTAGGAGTCGAGCGTGTTGGAGATCTCGACG
Source organism: Candidatus Aminicenantota bacterium (assembly GCA_030691735.1). Lineage (GTDB taxonomy): Bacteria > Acidobacteriota > Aminicenantia > Aminicenantales > UBA4085 > JAPKZI01. The sequence continues at coordinate 28,616 of JAUYDS010000115.1, read as the reverse complement.
TCGAACCCCTGGTCCTTGAGCCAGGGGGCGAAGATGTCCACGCACTGCTTGGGTTCATGCCCTTCCCAGCCGCCCCAGACGAAGAGGGCCTTTTTCTTTTTCGCCGGCGCCTGGCCGGTCACGCCGAAAAGGCCCAGCATGAAAATAGAGATCATGGTGAACAATAGAATCTTTTTGGCTTTTGAGCGGATCATTCAGTTCTCCTTACAGTTGGATGAGATCCTTCGCTTCGCTCAGGATGACCTTCTAAGTCCGCCTGCCACAGCGCAAAGCGCCTGGTAATGACAGGATGATAAATCCTACAGCTCTTTGATCCAGATATTCCTGTAACGTACGGGACAACCGTGGTCCTGGAGCGAAACGGGAAGCTTGTCGGCGTGGGCGACATAGGGCGGCCGCATCTTGTGGGCCGTCGGTCCGGTAAGCACGGCGTAGCTTTGGACCACGATCCCATTGTGGCTGAGGGTCATCCAAGCCGGCGTTAAAAGCTTTTTATCCTTGTCGAAGCGCGGCGCGTGAAAGGTAATGTCGTAGGTCTGCCATTCGCCCGGCTTCCGGCAGACGTTGAACATCGGCGGGTACTGGCCGTAGATGGCCGCAGTCATCCCGTCGGCGTAGGTCTTGTTGTCATAGCAATCCAGGACCTGGACCTCGTAGAAATTCATCAGAAAGACGCCGCTGTTGCCGCGTTCCTGGCCTTCGCCCTTAACCACCACGGGTGCCGCCCATTCGACGTGGAGATGGCAGTCGCTGAATCCCTGCTTCGTCTGGATCGATCCGGTGCCGGCCGCAACCTCCATAGTGCCCTTCTCAACCTTCCATCGGGGGGGATTCCCTTTGGCGTCCGCCCACTGGGAGAGGTCCCTGCCGTCGAAGAGGACGGTGGCCCCGGGAGGAGGGACGACCGGCGGTCCGGCCGGACCGGGATCGAGCACCGTCGGCAGGGGCCGGTTCGGATCGTGAACCGCCCATTCCATCTTGGGGATAGTCTGCGCGACCGCGAAACCGATGAGACCGAGGACCACGACGGAGACTATGACGGAGACTATGAAGGAGGCCATTGTTCGCATGTTATCCTCACGTTTTTTAAATCGGGGACACATACCGAAATCGCTTTCAAATGGGGTACACGGACCGAATTCAGAAATTCCAAGACGGGTACACATACCGAAATCAGAATTTCGGTATATGTACCCATTTTCTTTAGAGCGACCAGCCCTGCCGGTAGTCTTTATGAACCCACTGATTGGCCTCGGGGAGGTTGGTGACCTCCATCTTCTCGCCGTCCCACTGGAGCACGGTCTTCGCGTCTTTCATCCGGAGGGCGACGTTGCCGAGGAGCATGGTTTCAGTCAGCATTCCGCTGTAGGAAAAATCCGTCGTCGATTTCTTCCCGGCCTTGATGGCGGCGATCCATTCCTCCATGATCCCCGGCGAACGAGGAATGGTTTTTTCCGGCCGTTTGTAATCCTGCATCAGCTTTTCGGGCAGGATGCGCGGATTATCCCCATAACAGCCGCACATGATCATCCCTTTGGCCCCGACGAACAGGCAGCCGCCGCTGTCGTCGCCCATCATTCGTCCGGCGTCGAGACCGGCCGGCCGCGGAGGCATCAGGCCTCCGTCGTACCAGATCATCTTGGCGGGCGGCATGGTCCCGCGCTGAGGGAATTCATAAGTGATCATCTCCGCCACGGGGTAGGAATCCTTCGTGTACTTCGACGAGCTGGCCTGGACGGTCGAGGCATGGCCGAGCTTGAGGGCCCAATAGATCTGGTCGGTGAGGTGGGCGCCCATATCGCCGACGGCGCCCGTGCCGTAGTCCCACCAGCCGCGCCAATTGAATGGAAGATACGCGGGATGGTAAGGACGCCAGGGCGCCGGGCCCAGCCAGACGTCCCAATCGAGGGTCGGAGGCACGGAGGGGATCTCTTTCGGCGCGTCGATACCCTGCGGCCAGATCGGACGATTGGTCCAAACGTGGGCCTCGCGGACGTCGCCGATGGCGCCGTCCCAGATCCATTCGCAGATCAGGCGCGCGCCCTCCTTGGAATGACCCTGGTTGCCCATTTGAGTGACGAGGTTCCGCGTCTTGGCCTCCTCGGCCAGCAGGCGCGCCTCTTTTATGGTATGGGTCAGCGGTTTCTGGACGAAGGCGTGCTTGCCCATCTTCATGGCCGTCATAGCGATGACGGCATGAGTGTGATCGGGCGTGCTGACGGTGACCGCGTCGAGGCTCTTCTCCTTGTCCAGCATCTGCCGGAAATCCCTGTATTTATTGGCTTTGTCGTATTTGGGCTGGAACTCCGGCTTGTTGTCCTTGTGGGACAAGAAGCCGGCCATCTGGGTGTCGTCACAATCGCACAGGGCGACGATGTTCTCGGTGCTGCAGGCCCAGACGTCGGACGTTCCCTTGCCGCCGACGCCGACGCAGCCGATGTTCAGCGTGTCGCTCGGAGCGGTGTATCCCGGGCCGCCCAACACCTTGCGCGGCACGACCATGAAGCCCGCGGCCGCCGTGGCCGTCGTTCCGATGAACGCGCGCCGGGTCAAGGGCGTGCCGGTTTTTGAAGAATGATCATTGCGGATCGTCATGATGCCTCCTCCCTAACAGAAATGATGTCTTGCATAATCGCAACTTGGAATACTATATATACGAAAGGAACCCGGAGTCAACCGGAAGGCGGGAGGAGGAAGGATCGTGGATTCAGCGATGGGCAACGTTCTCCTCATGTTGACACGTTTGTCCCCCATGATACAATGAAGGTACGAGTATGAGAATGACTGATATCCAGAAGAAAATCAATAAGATAGCGGGGAAATATCATATCCAGGTCATTTATGCGTTCGGAAGCCGGGCTAAAGAAATTAACCTCCTCATCCAAGGGAAAAAGCGGACACTGTCCCGATCCCATTCGGACCTGGATATCGGGATCAAAACAGAACATCCATTGAACGTGAAAGATAAAGCCGATATTGCCGTATTTTTCGAGGACCTTTTCGAAATGCCCCGGGTCGACGTCGTCGTCATCTCAGAAGCCCCCATCCCCCTCGCCTACAAGATCGTCACGGGCGAACTGATCTTCGCGCGGGATGAGACCGACGAAGCGGAATATCAATTGTTGATCATGAGAATGATGGCCGATATCTTGCCTCATCTCCGGTCGAGGAGAAAATTGGCATTAGGAACGTAACATGATTGCCGCGAAAATCAATGGAGACGTCATCAGTCAACGCACTCTCTGGGTGAGACGGATGGTCGATTCGATCCGTGCTCTTCCCCTCCAGAATAAGACGAGATTTCTTCAAAACCCGAACAACGTCGCCGCCGCGGAATCCTATCTCAGGCGTGCGCTTGAAGCGCTTTTTGATCTAGGCCGCTATATCCTCGCCAAGAAATTCGCTTATCCCACTGCGGAATATAAAGAGATCGCCGAAGGCTTGCTCGAAAAAAAGATCATCAAAAAGAAAGAACGAGATCTTCTAAGAAGAATGGCCGGTTATAGAAACAGGATGGTCCATTTTTATCATGAGATCACGCCTGAAGAGCTTTACGACATTTGTCGTCATCAGTTAGACGACATTTCCAACTTGCTCGATGCCATCTTAAAACGGATGAATCAAAATCGAAAATGATTCTCTTCGGCATCATTCGTTGACCGCCACATCAATCTTTTCATAGCACCGAGCAGGGCAAATCAAGAAGAATTGACATCTATGCGTGTCGTCCATGAACACTTTCGCAATCGAGTTTTGGCGGAAGGGACCGCATTCACTCCAGTTTTTAAATCTACTTTTGGGAGGGGAATTCCCGGATATAGATGTTCTTGAACGACAGCGGCGTGCTGTGGGCCTGGAGCTCGATTTGCCCCGACGGATAGATGGGTTTTTCGCGCTCCCAATAGTTCTCCATGACGGCGTTGCCCGCGACCAGGACGCCGTTGAGGAGGACGGTCACGCGCTCGGCGCTCATCTTGATATAGAACGTGTTCCATTCGCCGACCGGACGGTCGGCGCGGACGAGAGGCTTCGAAGGATCGATCTTGTTGTTATATAACCCGCCCGAGCCGTCAGGGCTCTGGGTCAAGTCCCAAATCTGGACCTGAGGCGAACCTCGCAGATAAATGCCGCTGTCGCCTTTTTCCTGGATCTTCCAATCCACGAACATCTCGTAGTCGCCGAAGTCCCTGAGCGTGCAGAGGCTGTGCCCTCGGCCGTCGAAGAGGAGCGCGCCTTCGACCACTTTCCAATGCTGCCGCATGAATATATCCGCCTCAGTCTGGGCCTTCTTCAGTTCCGCCGGCGTCATTTTTGCCCGCTTGGGGGGGTCGGCGACCAACCCTTTCCATCCGGCAAGATTCTTGCCGTTGAAGAGAGCCGTGAAGCCGTTCTTGAAAAGGAGCGTCCGGGCGTATCTTTCGGCTTCGTCCCTGTCATATTCGTTGTCGATGGACGGCAATGCCCTCTTCAAGATCATGGCCGTATCGAGGCCGGAAAGGCCAGGCACGCCGGGCGCGGGCAGACTCATCCGCAGAACGGCTTGGGCCGCCTTGGCCTGGAGTGTTTTGTCGTCCAAAAGCTTGGAGACGGCTCTCAACGACTCCGGGGTTCGGATGCCGGCTAAGGCCGACAGAATGAGGTTCTTTTCATTGACCTCGACGGCGATATCCAGAGCGTCCTTTAAAAGCTGGAGTTTTCGCTCGGACGGGAACGCCGCTTCTCCCGTCAAACGGGTGATCCCCTGTAAGGCCAGGTAGCGGGTTTTTTTATCCTCCGTGGTCCGAGCCGTCTTCCACAATTCCTCGAGAGCGCTTCCGTCCGCCCAGTTGGCCAGAGCATACAGCGCCGCCGCTTGCAACGGCGCATCCGGGTTTCTCGTGGCCGAGATGACAAAAGCGAGCGCTTTTTCCCCGCCGATCCTGGCCAGCGGCCGGACGAGGTCAACGCGCTTCTGCCCTTGAGCCTGTTCGAGCGCGGCTAAGAGCGCGTCCGCGCGCCGTTCAGGTTCGGCGATTTGGTTCGCGCCGGCGACGATGGCGTTCTGAACAAGAGCGGAATCCGGAGTCCCTGAAACGGCCGAGAGGAGACCGATGAAAGCGAAGAGATCGTCCGGGCGGGCCAGCGACTCGAGCGCCGTGAAGGCGGCCTTCCGGACGCTTTCGTCCTCGCTCCGGGCTTGGGCCAAAACGAGCCCGGCCGCTTCGCGGGCTTTCCGCTCCGCCAGCATTTCGATCAGGGCGATGCGGGCAGGAGCCGGGGCGTCCATGAGGATTGAGGCGGCTTTCGAAACGACCTTCGCCGGGGGAAAAAAGGACAAGGCTTGCCTGACTGCGCGGACCTGTTCCGCGTCGTCCGACCAGACGAGCGGCCAGACATCGTTAAAAACAGCGTCACCGCCCAACCGGGCCGCGGCCACGACCGCGGCCAAGCTCACGCATTTATCTTCGCTGCCGATCTTTTGCCGGACGTCCGGGAGGGCCGTTTTATCCCCGCGGCGGCCGAGCATGGCGATGACATCGCCTTGGTTCTCCGGCCGCAACCCGGTCATTTTCTCGATCCATCGCGAGGTCGCTTTTTCCCCGGGGATCCCTTGCGCCAACTCGAGCGCCCTCTGGCGGAATGGGCCGTCGGACGATTCGACGGCCTCGAAAAGGACGTTCAAGACATCAGCCCCGAGGATCCGAGCCAGAAGCGTCAGCGCGGAAGCGCGGATCTGGCTCTCGTCGGGCAGCGTGGAGTTCCGGATAAAATCGCGGCAGATTCGCTCGGCCGCCTCTTTTTTCCCACTCTCCCACTGTCTCTGAGCGAACAGCAGCAAGAGCGACGCGGACCGCGCCCGCTCATAGGGCGAGGCCGTCACCGCCGATCTTTCAAGGAGCGGCTGAACGGAGGGGTCGCCTATGTTCGCCAGGGCGAAGAGGGCGACCCGGCGAATCCCGGCGTCCCGATCCTCAGCATAGGGCAGGATCTTTTTCGAGGCCGCCGCGCTGCGCAGCTCGCCCAAGGCCTGGATGAGCTCGATCCTGTTGTTGACCGGAGCGGCATCGAGCGGTTTGAGCAGCGCCGTTTCAGCCTCTGGCGTATGGGAGGCGACGAGCGCCCGGACGGCCGGGCCGCATAACTTCGGGTCGTTCAAGAATCGCGTCAGCGGTTTGACGATTTCCTTATTACCGACGAGCTGGAGCTCGCTGAGAAGAAAGGCTTTGACGTCGGCGTCGCGCGGCTCATCGAGAGCCTTGAGAAGTTCTTTGACGAATAGCAACCGTTCGGATTCGGCGCCCGCTCGGCTCACGTGGACGGCCACCGCGTCCAGGGCGAACCGGGCCAAGCTGTCGTCGTCCGCGCCCGGAGCGTCCAATCGGCCGCAGACGTCGCGAATGCCGGCCGGACCGAGCGCGAATAGCTCGGCCGCGAACGCCGCTTTGTCCTTGGCGTTCTCAGCCGGGAACTTGGCCAGGACGGTCGAGACCCTTGAGGCCAGGTTCGGCTTATCTTGGGCGGCTAAATTTGAGGATATGAAAAACGTGATGAACAGAACAAGAAAAAATGCGGTGGTTTTAGCTCTCTTAGTTCTCATCATATTGCTCGATGATAATCCCCCCTCACCCCCTTTAGAAAAGGGGGGAAATTCGCAAATCCCGATAGCCAATCTCATCCGCTCCTCACAAAACCCAAGGGGCCCGCATCGGTTCGAAGATCAACCGGTCGGCCTCTTCGTCGCCGATGAACCGCTGGACGATCGGGTCGAAGCGAAGCGGGCGCCCCAGCCGCACGGCGATCTTGGCCAGATTGACGAGGGTGCAGGTCCGGTGGCCGTTCTCCTCGTTGAGGGCGAACTTCTGTCGCGTCCGAACGGCCTCGGCGAAGTCGGTCAGCTGCGGTTCGGGATCGGGGAGTTCGAGCACCTTGTCCCTGAGGCTGGGGATATCCGACCGGAATCCCCGGTAGAGACGGCCCAGCGGCCCCTCGATGAACGGCGCCTCGGCATCCCGGTTCTCGCCGTCGAGGACGATTTCGCAGCCGTCGGCATACTTCAGGCTCACCCGGCGCCAGCTGCCGCAGGCGTCGGGATGCTGCTGCGGCCCTTCGCATTCGACGGCGACCGGGCTCGTCCCGTCCTTTTCCAGAAAATATTGGACGGGATCGAGGTAATGCATGCCCATATCGCCCAGCCCGCCGCCGTCGTAATCCCAGTAGCCGCGGAACGTCTGATGGACGCGGTGGGGATGATACGGTTTGAACGGAGCGGGGCCCAGCCAGAAATCGTAATCCAGCTCCTTGGGAACGGATTGGGGCGGGAGATACGTCTTGCCGCTCCAGTAGAACTTCCAGTCGAATCCCGTGACCCCGCTCACCGTCACCTTGAGCGGCCACCCCAACAGCCGGTCCTGGATGACTTTTTTGATCGGCTTGATGGTCGAACCGAACCCATAGAATTGACTCTGGAATCGGAACCAGGTGTTGATGCGGAAAATACGTCCGTTCTTCCGAACGGCATCGACGACCCGTTCGCCCTCACCGATCGTCCGGGTCATGGGCTTCTCGCACCAAATGTCCTTGCCGGCCTCGGCCGCGGCGACGGACATCAGGGCGTGCCAGTGGGGCGGAGTGGCGATATGGACGATGTCGATATCGGTCCGGGCTAAGACATCGCGGAAATCCCGGTAGCCTTTGACGCCCGACCCGGCGGCCTCGAGCGCCGTCTTGAGATGGTTCTCATCGACGTCGCAGACGGCCAGCAGCCGCCCGTCCTCGTATTTGATATGCTCGAGGCCCATCCCGCCGACGCCGATGATGGCGCGGGTCAGCTCGTCGCTCGGCGGCGTGCGGCCCGGCCCGCCGAGGACGGAGCGCGGGACCACCGTCAACACGGCCGTCGCCGTCACGGATGTTTTGAGGAATTCCCGCCTTCCGAGGCGTTTTCGTCCGGCCATGCCGACCTCCTCTGTCCAGGCTCAAAGGACAACGTCCTCATATCTTACGTTTTCCCCGGCCGGCAATCAATCCATTTCGGCCCAAAATTGCCGGTCAAGGGACGAGCCTTCGGCTCGCCACTCGCCCGTGGCTTGTATCCACGGGCGAGTACGGCGGAAGTGGACCCCCGGGCAAAGCCCGGGGCCCCGGCCGCCGTGGATCCTCTCATCGCCAGGAGCAAAATGGAGCGCTCATAATCCCCCCTTCCCCCCTTTAGAAAAGGGGGGTAAAAGCAGTCCATTGAGTCCCTCATCGGGCGAGATAAATCAACTCGTTTTTGATATAATCTTTGGAGCGATCGGAGCGCCGTCCGCATTGCGGCGAATTCCTTCAAAGAGGTTCGACCATGGCTCTCATCCTGACGGATTATGACAAGAGGATCGGTACGATCACCTTCAACCGCGCCGAAAAGAGGAACAGCTTCTCCGCCGAGATGCTGAAAGAGCTGATCGCGGCCCTGGACGCGCTCGAGCGCAAGAAAGCCCGGGCGGTCGTCATCCGGGCTCAAAAATGAAAAAGATCGCCTGGGGGATCCTCGGCTGCGCCCGGATCGCGGAGCGGGCCCTCATCCCGGCCCTCCGCGCCGCCGCGAACGCCGAGTTGACCGGTATCGCCGCGAGGGACGAACGGCGCGCTCGGGAATGGGCGGAAAGATTCGGCATCCCGAGAGCCCATGAAGATTACGCCGCTCTCCTCGCAGATCCCGGTATCGATGCCGTTTACATTCCCCTTCCCAACCATCTCCATGCCGAATGGGCCATCCGCGCGGCCAAAGCCGGAAAGCACGTCCTGTGCGAAAAGCCCCTGGCTTTGACCGAAGACGAAGCCAGGACGATGTTTCGCGCGGCCGAAGAGTCCGGCGTTCTTTTGATGGAAGCGTTCATGTATCGGTTCCATCCGCAGTTCGAACGGACTTTGAGCGTGGTCCGGTCCGGCGAGATTGGGGATGTCCTGACCTTCCGCTCGGCGTTCACATTCCTGTTCGCGAGCGGCTGCGAAGATTACCGCTGGTACCCCCAAATGGGCGGCGGCGCGCTCTACGACGTGGGTTGTTATCCGGTCAACGCGGCCCGGACGGTCTTCGGCGGGGAGCCGATCTCCGTCTTCGCCCGGGCCCGCCTTCATCCCGAACGCGGCATCGATCTGGCGACGGGCCTCCTCGTCGAATTCAGCGGCGGCCGCCAAGCCCTTCTGGACTGCGCCTTCGACACGCCGTTTCAAAGCTGGCTCGAGATCGTCGGGACGAAAGGACGGATCGCACTGCCCCGCGCGTTCTCGGCAAAACACTTTGATGTTCCCATCGACATCTTCAAGGACGACGCGACCGACACGATCCTCGTCCCGGCATCCAACCAATATGTCCGGATGGTCGAGCATTTCGGGGAAAGCATACTTCGCGGAACCCCTCTGCGCTACGCGGCCGAGGACGCCTTCGGGAACGCCCGGGTCATCGACGCGGCGTTCAGGTCCCTGCGCGGCGGCCGGCCGGTTCAGCTCGGGTCCGCCGACGAAATTTGAGGATCATATAAAAAAGAGTGACCGGCCGGAGCGTTTGGTCTAATTCCTCATTTCTGCGTGAGAGGATAGATATCCTTGGGTATGTTTTTGTATGGGATGGTCGATAGATCGGCCGGACCGAGCCCCGGCGCGTCGACTTCGAAAATGGCGCCGGCCAGTCCGTTCTCATAATAACCCCTCCGGAAATGGACGCGCGACTTGAGGACGATGATGTCGAGATCGGCGAGATTGATGCCCAACGGCGGGAAAATCCCGGTGTCCGTGGCCTCGTGCAACAAGGGAGTCAGGATGACCCGGTTGTTATCGCCGAAGCGGAGCACCACCACTTTGTCGAAACGCCCGTACGTTCCCAGAAAATCGACTTTCCCGGTGATTTTTACCGGATTTCCGGAGAACGGGTCCGCATACCCCCCTATGCTAACGGTGATGGTGTCATCCACTTTGGCTTTGGATGCGATCTCGGCGACCGCCCTCTCGTCGGCAAGGGTGGTTATGCAAAAATTTTTTGCGCCCTGGCGTACGAGCTCCTCCAGGATATGCGTTGAATTGCCCGTCCGGTCGCTGTGGTCGGCGATCACGACCGGCTTTTTGCCCTCGCGGGCTGCGGCGATCGCCAGGGCCACGCCTTCTTTGGTTTTGGGAAGCTTCCTGCCCGCGAACCGCTCCCGGATTCTCCAGATGTAGCTCGACATGTCGTCCGCGATCTGATCCGCCAGCTTCCGGTCGTTATTCGTAACAACCATGACCGTCGCCCCGACGTCGGGGACATCGGCATAGGCGAATCCGAAGGCGACCGAGACGTAGGCATCCTTGGTTCGTTCTTCCCATTTGCGCGCTCGTTCCATGATGTCCATGGCCGGGGACATGTCCGTCCCCTGGAACACGCTGGGAGTGATGATCCCCGGCTTGCGTGTGGCCATGACCGGTTTATAGGTACCGCGGATGGTCCGAATCATGATGCGTGCGGCGCGCTCTCCTTGCAGAGCGACGTCGTAATGGGGATAGCGCTTGATGATGAAGACCGCGTCGGCGGCGTCGGAGAGCTCATGATCCTCATTGGCGTGAAGGTCGAGGGTGATGAAGATCGGCGTCCGACCCACGGCCTGGCGCAGGCGGCGGACGATCTCGGCTTCGGGCTTGGGTATGCCGCTGACGGCCATGGCTCCGTGGAGCGCGATGTAAACCCCGTCAAGACGGCCGGCCCGCTTCAGATCTTCGACCATGCCGCTTGTGTACTTGTCGAAGGCTTCCTTAGTGACCCAACTTCCGGAAGATCCGCCTTTGGCGTCGCGCGGCGAGGTGATACCGATGAGCTCCACTCCATCGTATTCGCGGGCGGCGTCCGCAAAACCCCGGATGTAACCGCTTGTCTTGAGCACCTCGTCACCCCGCAGGGGAGGACCATAGTACTCCCACTCGGCAATCCCCGTCGGAGTCGGGCAAAAGGTGCAGGTCTCGTGCGAGAAGGTGGCCACCGCGATCCTTATGGAGGCTTTAGCTTCCGCACTTTTGGAGGGGGAGTACGAAATAGCCATCCCCAAGCTCAGAATGATCGTCGCGAGGACGAGATTGGTCCGGGGTTTCATTTTCTCTCTCACGTCTCTCATGGAATGCCTCAACGCTTCGTGAAGCGCAGGTGACGGACCCGCCCGGCGTAGACGAGGAACCCGGTGACCCCTCCTGAGGGACCGCGGGTGAAGCGCAGGACGTTTTCATCCCCTTCGAAAGCGTCCTCGTAGATCGGTGCCAGGGTGAAACGCATCGCCGGCCGGAACCGGACTTTCAGCGCGCCGCCTTCGACAAACAGGTCGTAAGTCGTGTCGATTTCGTCGCTGTAGTAAGTGCCGGCAAACGCGGCGAGTTCCTCCGGCTTCGGGGCGAACGGCGGCATGGCCTCCCAAAGACGGGGTTTCGACCGCCCGTCGCTCTCGCGCATCCGCAGCAGAACAGAGCCCGAGCCGGCCTCGAAGACGGCCTGTCGCCCCCCATCCGCGCTCACGAAAGTGTTCTCCGAGACAGCCACCACCGCCTGCCCCGCGATCAGGAGCGCTTTGCCTTCCTTGTCGAGCCCGGCGCGCATGGCGGCATCGGTCAGCGGCTCCCTGTAGACCCCGACGAACTTCCGGAGCGCCTCCGCGGGGACGGCCGCCGGAGCGGGTTTGGCCGGCTCCTTCAGTTTTCCGGCCAGGAATAGGTCGGCCACTTCATGGGCCAGTCGGGCCGGCCCGGACGAGGTCACGTTGCTGAGCACCGCGATCGACAGCCGCTCATCCGGGAATCTGGCCAGGAAGGTCTGGTAGCCGGCCGTCGACCCGCCGTGGCTGACCTCGCGCAGGCCCTTATAGGACGTCACGACGAGGCCTTGGGCGTACTCGTTCTCAAACCCGTCGTTCAGACGGCCCCGGGTCTGCAGCTGTTCGACCAGGGCTTGCCCGCCGATGCGCGGCGCGTCGAAATTTCCGTTCCAGATGAGCAGATCGCCCACGGTCGTCAGAAGCCCCCCATTGCCCTGGACGTTGGTGAAGGGCATATAAGTGCGGAACGTGCCGTCCCGCTCCTGTCGATAGGCGGTGGCCCGGTCGGGGACGATCTTGGTGAAGTCGTCGCGCCACTGGGTGCGGGTCATGCCGAGGGGCGTGAACAGCCGCTCCCGGCTGAATTCGGCCAGGCTTTTCCCCGACACCCTTTGGACGACCACGCCGAGCAGGGTATAGCCGGTGTTGTTGTAGAGGAACTCGTCGCCCGGCTTGAAGTTCAACTCCTTCATCCGGCCGACGAGCTCGAGGATCTCGTCGTTGGAATGAACGGCCAGCCCCGGCGGCCGCCCGGCGAGCGAGAGCAACGGCCACTGGCTCCTGAGGCCGCTGGTGTGATTGAGGAAATGGCGGATGAGGATCGGCGTGCCGAAGTCGGGAAGCTCCGGGATGTGCTTGCGGACCGGATCGTCGAGCGAAAGCTTGCCGTCCTGGACCAGGAGGGCGATGGCCGCGGCCGTGAACTGCTTGGCTACGGAACCCGACTCGAAAATCGTGTCCGGACGGATCCGCAGGCCGTACTCGAGGTTGGCCATCCCGTAGGCTCGTATCAGCACAGGCTGGCCGTTGACCGCCACGCCGACCGCGCAGCCGGGCGTGTCGCTGCGGCTCCACCGCTCGAACACCCGATCGACCTTGGCCGCGACCGAGAGCTCGGCGGCCGCGGCCCGCTCCTGCGGGACGGCGGGCGCCCCAGCGGAGATCATGGCCGCCAACAAGGCCCCGATGGCCAATCCCTTTCTGCGAATAGGCATGAGAGCCTCCTTGATTACGCTTTCGAGACGTACAATCCCGAACGCGTATCCACCCGAACGACTTCCCCGGACGATAGATACTCGGGAACCTGGACGACCAAACCCGTCGACAACACGGCCGGCTTCGTTCGCGCCGTCACCGAGCCGCCCTTCATCGACGGCCTGGTTTCCATGATCGTCAACGGGACGAGGAGCGGCAGCTCGAGGCCGATGACCCGGCCGTCCGAGATGAGCGCCAAAAGTCCCTCCTGCCCCTCGGTCAGGTAAGGCCATTCGTTTTCGAGGTCGTCCTTCGTCAGGGTGAATTGGCTGTAGTCCTCGAGGTCCATGAAGGTGAAGCCCGCGGCGTCGCCGTACAGAATTTGAACCGGGCGGCGGGCCATGTCCGCCTCGTCAAGGACATCATCGCCGCGGAATGTATGGTCCGCCTTGCGTTTCGTCAGGGCGTTGCGGAATCGGACTTTGTACAGTGTCACGGCCCCGCGCGCTCCCGGAGTTTGGACGGTGATGGACTCGGCGATGCAGGGATCTCCGTCGATCTTGACGACCTCTCCTTTTTTCAGTTCGGATGCACGGATCATCGGGATCTCAATATTATCATCATCATCGAGCCGAAACCAGCCATGAGGATGATCTGAAACATGTCCATGCCCCGATGAGCGATCATGCCCTTCGCCGATGCGTTCGAGAATTTGCATCACCAAAAAAGCAAGACGAGTTTTTTGGATGGACTCCGGCTTCCATCCGCCTTTCTTATTTGACAATTCCTCCCCCGCCCTCTAATATCTCCGGAGGTGTGAAAGCTCCGTGAAGAGTTCCTGGACTTCGATCATCGTGTCGCTCGTGACCCTGGCCTCCGCATCAGCCGCGGCGCAGGATCCCAAGCGAGCCGGAGAAGGCTTCTTCATCACCGTGTCGGACCAATCCCTCGCGTTCAAGGGCGACTTCGACAGCCGCCTCGTCCTGTGGCACTTCGACAAGGCCTTTTTCGTTCCGGAATTGAAACACGCGACGGCCTTCGGTTTCAGCCTGGGCATCAAGCGGAGCTCCTGGCTCTGGGAGCTCATTTACGTGAACTCGCGCCATCCCTCCGCCTCGGAGGACCGCGAGGGGTCGTCGTTCTATCGGTCCGTCGAGATCGACGGCCGGTCGTTTCTCGTCAAGGATTTCCCGCTCAAGCCCTACATCCTCGTCGGAATCAGCGTTCCCTGGCTTACGGTCGATCAAGGGGCGGAGATGTACGGCGTGAAATATCGCGCGACGTATATCGGGCTTGGATTGAACTTCGGCGGCGGGATCATCATGGACATCGCCCCGTTTCTCTTCGTGAGCGGCGGCGTCGTCTATCGCGCCCTCGGCTATTTTTACGTCAGCGGGGAAGGCAAAGGCAGGGACATCAACGACCTTCGCGTCGGGCAGGACGGGCCCGCGTGGAAAAGCTGGCTGAAAACCTCGTCGTTGGGCCTGTCGTTCGGTTTAGGGCTCGTTTTTTAGGAACGACTCCCCTACGAAATATCGCCCGGTTGCGCCTTGTCATCGCGCCCGAAAGGGCTGAGGCGGGCGGGGAGGGCAGGCCATTCGGTGCCAAACCCAATTCTAGAGGTGCCGTTTCAAAGGCAAATGCTCGGCGATGACGCCGAAATGCTTGTCGTCGTCGATCAGAACAAGACCCTCATGAAGACAATGAGTCGCAATAATCAGATCGTTGAACGGAACGGAAATTCCTTTTCTTTTCAGAGAAAATCCATGAGATCCGGCTTCGACGAAAAGAGCTCAGATCAATTCCAGGAAATTTAAACCATCCCAAAAAAGAGCAAGAAGGTCTCTTTCTTTCTCGGTTCGGGCGCCGACGAGCAGCTCCGCGATGACAGGCTCTATCGGCAATTTCGGGATAAGACTTCAGCCTTGACCTCGTCGGGAATCCGGACATACAATCGAGGGCGTCTGAAAAAGGATTGAAGACACATGAATCGCAAATTTAAGCTCATCCTGATCGCGGCGTTTGTTTTGATCGGCGTCGTCGCATTCCTTCTGGTGATCAGAACGCCGGGAGAGGACGCTTCGCCGCAGGCGGAGCAGAAATTCCTCCGCGTGGGGCCCAAGGAGATCACCATCCGCAACGTAACCAAGGACCCGGTGACCTACACGCTCGCCCCCGTCGGTTCCAACATCAAGCCCATCGAGAAACACCTGGCCGTCGGTGCCGTCGAGCGCGTTCCTACGACGCAGACGTTGGTCGTCGCTTATCAAAAGAACGGCCGCGAGGTCAGCTATTCCCTGTATCCAGGCAAGCCATACTCCTTCCGCTATGACAGCAGCGACCAGCTCGACATCTGGATCGGAGCCCACGGCCGGGAGGACGCCGAGGACCTGGCTCCGTTCGTTCCGACACCGCCCGAGGTCGTGAACAAGATGCTCGAGCTGGCCAAGGCCGACAAGGACTCCGTCATCTACGACATTGGCTGCGGCGACGGCCGGATCTTGGTCACCGCCGCCAAGAAATACGGCAGCCGGGGAGTGGGAATCGACATCGATCCCGTCCGGATCAAGGAATCCAAGGCCAACGCTAGGGAGTCCGGCGTCGAAAAACTGGTCAAATTCCGCGAAGAGGACGCGACGAAGACCGACATTTCGCTGGCGACGATCGTGACGCTCTACCTTCTCTCGGAATCGAACGAGCTGCTCCGGCCGAAACTTGAACGGGAACTCAAGCCGGGGACGCTCATCGTCACCCATAATTACATCGTTCCAGGCTGGGAAGACAAAGAGATCGACTCGGCCACGGTCATGGACAAGGAAGGAAAATCGCATAGCATTTTCCTCTACAAACGCTAAACGGCGGCCGCTTCTACATGTACCTGAAACGGGGCTTCCCGCCGAAATAAAGCGGCTCTTCCGTCTCAAAAAATAATCCTTGACTCTGACGTAACGTCATACTTTATAATCCCGCCGCTGGAGAAAAAAGACGAAAAAAAGCCCGGCCAAACAATACCGCGTGAAGGAGTTTACCGGGCTGACGAAGGTGACGGTCCGAGCCCTCCACCACTACGACCACATCGGCCTGCTCAAACCGAGCGGGAGAACGGAAAGCGGCTACAGGATCTATACGGAGCGAGACCTGCTCCGGCTCCAGCAGATCGTCACCCTGAAGTTCATGGGATTCTCATTGGAGCGGATTAAAACCATCCTAGCAAGGCCGAACTTCGCCGTCCGGAAAGCGCTGGGGATCCAGATCGAGGCCGTCGACGAGGAAATCGGCCGCTTGCGCCGGGCGTCGAAAGCGCTCCGCCAGATGGCCGAGGCTCTTGACCGCGGCGGCCGGGTCGACTGGAAAAAAGTCATCAATATTATGGAGGTGATCCACATGAGCGACGAAGCCAAAAAAGAGTGGACGAAGAAGTTCTTCACCGAGGTGGACATGAAAGAGTTCAAGGAGATCGGCAAAAAGTATACGCCTGAGACTATGCAGGACTACCAGAACAGATGGGCGGCTCTGATCGCCGAGGTCGAGAAGAACCTGGACGCCGACCCGGCGGGCCCGCTCGCCCAATCCCTGGCCGAACGCTGGACGGCCCTGCTCAACGAAGGCTACGGCGGGCACGAGGGGCTCCTCCAAAAGATCGGCAAGGCCAACCAGGAAGCGATGAGGACCGGCCAACATCCGGCCACCCCCACGGGCAAGCCGCCCTTCGATCAGAAGGTCTGGGAGTTCATCCAAAAGGCCAACGCTGCCCGCAAAGAGAAATAGGCTTGATAATTCCGGGGAGAGCAGAGAAAATACTCCTAGTTTGCTAAACAGGAGTTCCCCGTATGCTGAAGAAGATCTCCCTTATCCTTATCGTTTTATGGATCATCACCGTCCCGTTCGCCGCAGCCGCGGAGAACGACCGCCGCGTCCCGACCGTCGATGATCTTCTGACGATCAAGTCGGTGGGCGGAGCGAAGATCTCGCCCGACGGCGCCCGCGTGGTCTATACCATCTCCG
This sequence comes from Candidatus Aminicenantota bacterium, assembly GCA_030691735.1. Taxonomy (GTDB): domain Bacteria; phylum Acidobacteriota; class Aminicenantia; order Aminicenantales; family UBA4085; genus JAPKZI01. The sequence goes on along the minus strand of JAUYDS010000115.1, from coordinate 11,850 downwards.
AAACCGATTTCAAACAGGACGCTACGGTGACCCATATCTGGCTGGCCGATGCGGCCACGGGGCAGAGCCTCCAGCTCACCCGCGGCGACAAATCCTGTTCGGGACCGGACTGGTCGCCGGACGGAAAATGGATCGCCTTCACCAGCAGCCGCGCCGGCGACAAAAATCAGCTCTTCCTTATCAGCCCGGCCGGCGGCGAAGCCGTCCAGCTCACGAACGCCGAAACGGGCGTTTCCGGTTTCCAGTGGTCAGCCGACGGCAAGTCCATCGCTTTCGCGGCGACGGAACCGGTCTCGAAGGCCTCCAAGGACCGCAAAGAGCTTCTCGGGGATTACGAGGTCGTGCGGAAAGAGTATGCGCATTCCCACCTTTGGACCCTCGATGTCGCCGAAGCGTTGAAGACGCCGCACCCGGGCCGCCAGCGAACGAAGGGCAAAGACTACACGGTCGGTTCCTTTTCCTGGTCTCCGGACGGGAGGAAGATCTCCTTCAGCGCGACCCTCAATCCGGACCTCATCCAAGGAGGAACGGCCGATATTTATGTCCTCGACCTGGCCGACGACTCGGTCAAAAAGATCGTCGCCCAGCCCGGGCCGGATGCGGCCCCTCAGTGGTCGCCCGACGGCAAACAGATCCTCTTCTCATCCTTCCTGGGCCGGCCGAAATATTTCGCCGACAATTCCCGGCTCGCTCTCGTTTCCGCCGACGGCGGGCCTGTCCGTTCGCTCACGGACTTTTTTGACGAGAACGCGGGTTTCGTCGCCTGGAAGGCCGACGGCATCTATTTCTCGGGTATGCAAAAAACGACCGCCCATCTTTTCCGCCTTGATCCCGCGAGCATGAAGATCACCCGCTTGACGGACCCCGACAGCTTCATCGGCGGCGGATTCACGTTCAGCCGGGACGGAAAGCGGATGGCCTTCACTTCCGGCTCCCCGACGACCCTGACCGAGATCTATATCTCTGAGGTCCCCTTCAAGCCGCGTGCGCTGACAAACATGACCGCGCAAGCAGACTCTTTCATCCTCGGGACCCGGGAGGTCATCTCCTGGAAAAGCAAGGACGGAACGGAGATCGAAGGCGTATTGATCAAACCCGCCGGCTTCGATCCGGCTAAAAAATACGCCCTGCTCTGCATCATCCATGGCGGACCGACCGGCGCGTCCCCATCCCCAACGCCTACGAGCTGCGGCAGGGTTTGGAAGATCGGGGCGTGCCCGCGGAGATGGTCGTCTATAAAGGCTTCGGCCACGGCGTCACCAAGCCGAAATCCCAGCGGGCCGTCATGCAGCACAACCTCGCTTAGTTCAACCACTACATCTTCGGCGACCCGAAGCCGGACCTGACGGCTCCGGCGAAATAAAGACGAAATTTAGAAAGCGGCCGCGAAGAGCGTGGACCAAAGTCGGAGGGTCGAACTCTGTTTTTTTTCTAACGCCATTGGAAGTCGCGCGTCGTTCGCATGACAAGCGCGCGGATGAGAGTCCCGTAAGCCTGCTCGGGGTCGCGGGCATCGAAGAAAATCCCGCCGCCGCGCAATACGCTGACCTGGGCTACGGTCTTGTAGTCGCGGGCCGAGTCCGTCCATAACGTCGTGCCGTCCCTCGTATCGAGGAGGCGCGCCGTCAGCACGGCATCCACCTCGGCCGAAACGCTTAGGGTCGAGATGATCGTTGCTAGGTCCACCCGGGGACGGATGTTGGACACCTCCAGCGTCCCGAAAATCACGGCGTCCACGCCGAACCGTCGGCGCAGGGCCTCCAGGGCGTCGGGGGAAAGCCGGTTCGCCTCGATGTCCCGCAGGACCTCGTCCTCGCGGCCCAGTTCCTTGATCCGGGCCCCTGGCTGGGACTTGACCAGGACCTCGAGGAATACCTGAGTGGCGTATTCGGCGATATTACCCTTGGCCTCGGAGCGGAGCTGGATGAGTCCGATCGTGCCAAAGCGATCAAGATTGACGCGGGGCGGAAACATGTGGAAACAGCCGGCGGTCGCCGCGATGAGCGCGATAGAGATAAAGACGATGGTGGTTCGTTTCATGGGTTACTCCTTACCTTGGGTTTATTATATTAAAAAGGGAGGAGAGAAACCACTGAGGGGGTGGCTGGTGTGGTGTATCAGCAAAGACTTTACAATGTTGTCATTCCGGACTTGATCTGGAATCCAGACTTTTTCTAATCTGGATTCCCGCCTTCGCGGGAATGACAGATTCCCGCTCCCCACTTTCGTGGGGACAAGTTTACCCCTGCGGAAGCAAGGGCGGGAATGACAGTTCCAGGATTATTGGTAAGCCGTTATTGAGACGCAACACTAGCGTCGCCCCAAGCCGTCGGCGGCGCGCTTACCAACGATCTTTAAACTGCGCCGTCCAGATATTGCCCGTGCGTTCGGCCATGTCGAAAACCATCTTCTCGCGTCCGAGGGAAATCCAGAGGCCTAAGGTCAGCCGAGCCCCATGCGAATGAAAGATCGGAAGCGGGGAGCCCACGGGACGCTTTGTAGCCCGGTCCACGCGCTGAGCCCAGATGCAGTTGAATCCCCCATGGTCGGAGACACCGTACACCAGCGTCCCGTCGGGGGACCAGTAATTCAACTCGCTCAATACGGAAATCCAGGCACTCTCAGGAGCCGGTGTCTCGCCCTGAAACGGGGCAATACACTCCCGCCGTGGAGGACTCAGTTCCTGGAACGTGATCCAGCGGCCGTCGGGCGAGAAAGTGCCCCCAGAGAACCACCGTCCGCTCAGAGCGAGGAAATCAATCCGCCGGCGCGATGCGACCTCCACCAGGAACAGCCGTCCGTACACGGAATTCCCGATCAAGTACCTACCGTCCGGCGACCAACCAGTCGCCTGGCCGCAATCCTCGCAGATCATCTCGGCGAGGCCGCCCGTTGCGGGCATGAGATAGATGCCCCCCTTGTTGTCTCGATGAGTACCGGTACCGAAAGATACCTTCGTGGCATCCGGGGAAAAACGGGGTCTATACTTGTCACCGCGGCTGGCGGTCAGGGCCGCGTCCTCGCCCGTGCCCAGGTCCTTGATCCAAATCTCCTGGTTGCCGGACCGGGCCGAGACAAACACCATCTTTCGGCCATCGGCCGAAAGCGAAGGATGGAAGTCCGCAGCCGAGTCCCGTGTCAACTGGCGGAGTTCCCCGGTGACTTTGCCCGTATCCGCATCGAGCGGCAGGCTCCAGATGTCGGTATTCTCACTGGAACTCGTAAACGCGATCTTGACGGTGCCGTCGGCGGCCAAGGCCACCGACGGGTTTTCCTCGATGGCGGAACTTGAGGTCAGCCGCTCTGGAACGCCGGTCACCGTCCATGTCTTAGTCGAAATGCCGATCCGCCAGAGATTCCGGCTGTCGCCCGAACGAGCGGAAAAGATCAGCGAGCCGCCCCGCGTTTCCCAGACGGGTGCGATCAATGCCCAGGGGTATACAAGGAGCGGACCAGTGAGCTCCTCCTTCTGCGTCGCCCTGAAGGCGCCCGTCGCAATCGCCGGCCCTTCGTCCAAAGGCGTCACCCACCAATCGATGTTCTCATCAACGGGCAGTTTCTCGTCGCGATTTCCCAAAAACAACAAGTGTTTTCCATCGGGCGCCCACTCGGGATAGGCCGCTCCCACAAAATCGGGCCGGACCTGCCTGGGTGCGCCTCCTGCCGAAGCGACCACGAAAATCCGGCAGTAGTTACGGGCGCTGAACGCCGCCCCTCCACCGATCGTTCCGGACCAGTAGGCGATCTGGCTGCCATCCGCCGAGAACCGGGGACGCCGTCCTTCCGGCGCGATCTTTCGGGGAGGGCTCCCCCCCAACGCCGACACGACGGAAATGCCACCACCCTCCTTCTCCGAACGGAAGGCGATTATCGTCCCGTCGGGTGAGAACGTCGGCTCCCGCTCATCCGCGGGGTCCTGGGTCAGACGGATCGGTTCGCCGCCGCCGATCTGCCGCACCCAGATGTCGAGGTTCCCTTCCCCGCTCCGGTCCGAAGCGTAGGCGAGAAGCTTCCCGTCGGGCGAGAGAGCCGGATCGGTCGTCAGACCCGTATCCGTCGTCAACTGCATGAGCACCGGCGCGCCGAGTGTCTTCGGCCGGCGCATCAACCATAACGCGACCAACGCGGCAGCGAGGACGACCACAACCAGTGCCGAGACCGCCCAAGGAACGGCTCGCCGCCGGCGTTGAGGCGCAGCCGCGAACAGCTTGCCCGAGTCAGACTCTTCTTTCAGGTCGTCCAGCGCGAGCTTGACGTCAACCATGTGCTGGATGCGGCGCTCAGGATCCTTCCGCAGGCAGCGCGTGATGATCTTTTCGAGATCGCGCGGCACGTCTCCGGCAAGCTCAGAAACTGCCGGCGGCTCCTTGTGCAGAATCGCGGACAGGATCGACAGCTTCGTCTCTCCCTGAAACGCCCGCCGGCCGGTCACCATCTCGTACAGCACCAAGCCGAACGAAAAAATGTCCGACCGCGCATCAACCTTTTTCCCCTCAGCTTGCTCCGGCGACATGTAGGCGACGGTGCCGACGATCGTCCCTTCTTCGGTTTTCGGCCTGAGCGTCTCGGTCGGACCGAGCATGCCGCTCCCGACGGGTTCGGTCAGCTTGGCCAGGCCGAAGTCCAGCACCTTGACCAGGCCCTCGCCGGTAACCATGATGTTGGCCGGCTTGATATCGCGGTGGACGATCCCCGCCGCGTGGGCCTTGGCCAGCGCGTCGGCGATCTGCAGGGCATACCGCAGCGTTTCGTTGAAGGACAGACCTTTACGCCCGATCATCTGGTCGAGCGTTTTTCCCGGCACGAACTCCATCGCCATGAAGTCGACCCCCTCCACCCGATCGATGTCGTAGATGTGCAGAATATTGGGGTGGTTCAGAGCGGAGGCCGCTTTGGCCTCCTGGACGAAGCGAAGCCGGCGCTCGGCATCGGCCACCCGCTCCGGGGGCAGAAGCTTCAAGGCGACGAAGCGGTCGAGGTGCGTGTCGCTCGCTTTGTAGACGACCCCCATCCCGCCTTCGCCCAGCTTGGCTTCGATCCGGTAATGGCCCAGCGTCTGGCCGATCATGGCCCTACGAGAACTCCTCGCAGAAGTTGGAGTCCGAAGGATTATCCGTTTGGCAGGCGGGACATTTCATCGCGGCCTCTTACGCCGATTTCTGCTTTGGGGGCATCATAACAGAGGGGAGGACGTGGGTCAATCCATGATTCGCATCGTTCCCATCGCTGTTGTACAGTTTCAAAGCGGGCCATGGACTTATCTTTGAGGTCCCTGCGAGCGATCAAAGGGAGCGTGGCAATTATAATCCCCCCACACCCCCCTTTAGAAAAGGGGGGCTCGCTTTCCCCCCCTTACTAAAGGGGGGAGAAGGGGGGATTAGACGCGTCGCTTCGCTCCGCGCGACGACGGACTCTATCTGCAATTTTAAGATTTTCCGGACCGGTTTGACCCCGCCCCCTATTTTTGAGAATATAAAAAAATGCCCAAGCCTGATCCCGGCTCCGTCCACCTCTCCGTGGTCATCCCCGCGTATAACGAAGAGGACCGGATCGGCGCCACCCTGAATTCGATCTGCGCCTATCTCGGAAAGCAGCCGTACGCAAGCGAAGTGATCGTCGTGGACGACGGCAGCCGGGACGGGACCGCCGAGCGCGCCGCCGAATCGCTCCGCGGCATAGACCGCCACGCCATCCTCCGGCTACCCCGGAATCGGGGCAAGGGCGCGGCGGTTAAGGAAGGCGTCATGAAGGCCGCGGGAGAATTCATCCTCTTCTCGGACGCCGACCTATCCACTCCGATCGAGGAGCTCGACAAGTTCTGGCCTTGGCTGAACCAGGGCTTCGACGTCGTCATCGGCTCGCGGGCGCTGGCCGGGGCCGACATCCAGGTCCGGCAGTCGTACTTGCGCGAGCTCATGGGCAAGACATTCAACGTCTTCGTCCGCCGCCTTCTCATGAAAGACTTCCCGGACACGCAGTGTGGATTTAAGCTATTTCGGGGCGACGCCGCCAAGAGCATATTCTCCCGCGTCGTGATCGACGGTTTCAGTTTCGATGTGGAGGCCCTCTATCTCTGTGGCCGCGATCACCGGATCCAACAGGTTCCCGTGATCTGGCGGAATTCCCCGAAAAGCAAGGTCCGCATCGTCCGGAGCTCTCTCGGCATGCTGAGGGATCTCCTGAGGATCCGGCGGCTCCACCATAAGGATGAAAAGCAAAGGACGAACTTATGAAGAACAGCAAGAGCCTCAGCCTGATCGTTCTTCTAGCGCTGGTCCTGGCCGTGCGGCTCGCTTTTCTAGGTCTTTTTCACCATCGGGTCTTCAGCGGACCGTCCACCCAGTTCGAACAAGCCTTCGTGGCCATCAACCTGCTCGACGGCAACGGCCTCAAAACATTCCAGGCGCCGCCGCGGGCCGTCGACGCGACCGACCCGGCGCGGATCCTCGATCCGGAGCGTTATGAGATCTCGTCGCCCGAGCTCCTGCCCTTCGTCAAGGAAGTGACGGGCTACAGCTTCTTTCTGGCCGGCCTCTGGAAGATCTTCGGAACGAAGCTATGGATATTCGCTCAGATCGCCCAGCTTCTTCTCGAGCTTCTGGCCGCCTGGGGTCTCTACGCGCTGGCCAAACGCTTTTTCGATCGGAAAGCCGGCCTCCTCACCGTCCTCGTCTTCGCTTTTTTATTTTATGAGGTCCGTTCGAGCGTCATCCCCTATAAGGACATTTTTCTACTCTATGTGATGCTGATCATCACCCTTTTCTCGAGCCGGATCTTTTTCAGGCAGGGCCGCCCATGGATTTGGTTCATCCTCGCCTGCGCCGGCACCGGCATCGGCTATTATTTCATGCCCTCCATCGTCCTGTATCCGCTGTTTCTAATCCTTACGCTTTGGATCCTTCGCCGGATCAATTTCCGCAGTGCCGTCGTTTTTCTCTTGCTCGCCGCGGCCGTGGTCGGAATCATGGTCTGGCCCTCCCAGAACTACGTCCGCGCTCACCGGAACGAGCCGGGCGTCGCGCCGCCGCTCTTCTGGTACAGGCTCTGGCTGGGGAACCAGGTCCGGTCGTTTTATTCGACCGAGGAAGAACGCTTTCAGGATTATTTCCGGGAAAGGACGCAAGCGACCGGCAAAACGATCGAGGATATCTGCAAGGAAGAATTTTTGACTTACGTCAAGGCCCATCCCGGACCCTACGCTTTACATACGGCGAAAAAACTCCTCTACGGGACTTTTCTCGTCTATGCCAACGCCGGCGACGCCGCTTATTCGACGAGCTGGAATTTTTTCAAAACGCAAAATCCCCAGGCCGGCTTTTCGGCTTATGCCAAGGCGAATCCGCTCCGGATCCTGGGGATGCTCGCCGGCACGCTTTCGGCGTCCATCCTTTTCCCGATCGCCCTGATCGCGCTCTTTCTCCTCAAGCGCGAGAAACGTTTCGACATCGGCCTGTTTCTTTTCTCCGTTCCCTTGTATTTTCTCCTGCTCCATATGTTCTTCCATTACGAGGCGCGCTACTTGACGGGGACGCTGGCCGGATATCTGCCTCTCGCGGGATACGTGCTGTCGAAGATCGGCAAAAAAGGAAAGCCGGCGGCGGCCTCGACGTCTACTTGACTACGAGCTTCGTGAACGGGACGACATAAGCCTGGAGCATGACCAGCAGCCCGACGAGCGCGGCCAGGGCCAGGCTGTGGAAGAACACATAGCGCAGGATGTCGCCCTCGTGCCCGTACCATTTCGTGGCCGTGCTGGCGACGACGATGCTCTGGGCGTCGATCATTTTTCCCATCACCCCACCCGCGCTGTTCGCCGCGCACATGAGCACGGGGCTGACGCCGATCTGCGTCGCCGTGATCTTCTGCAGGCTGCCGAAGAGGACGTTCGACGACGTGTCCGAACCGGTGAGGGCGACGCCCAGCCAGCCGAGCATCGTCCCGAAGAAGGGATAGAGCGCTCCGGTCCTGGCGAAAGCCAAGCCCATCGTCGCGTCCAGCCCCGCGTAGCGGGTCGTATATCCTAAGGCGAGCATCGCCGCCACCGTGATCAGCGAATAACGGACGCGCTTGACGGTCCTCCACCAGACCACGGCCGTTTCGCGCAGCCTGAATCCCAGGAAAACGGCCGATAGAACGGCCGCCAGGAAAATTCCCGTGCCGGTGAATGACAGCCAGCTAAAGATGAAAACGGCGCCCTCGGGCGTCGGGCCGACCGCCACCGGCGGCATGCGGTTGATCAGTTTGTCCACCCCCGGGACCGGCACCTTGACCACGGAGATCCCGTCCAGAAATTGCTTGACCTGAGGGATCCCCCAGACAAAGACGAGAACGCTCAGGATGAGCCAGGGCAGCCAGGCTCTGACGATGTCGGCCCGACCGTGAGGATGGGTCCCTCTCGCCGCGCGCCCGTCTTCTCTCCCCTCCAGCCCCCAGATCTTTTTCGGATGCCAGAAGCGCAGGAAAGCGATCAGTGCGCCGATGGAAACGGCCGCCGACAGGACGTCGACAAGCCACGGGCCGTGAAAGTTCGAGATCAGGAATTGGGGCACGGCGAAGAAAACCCCGGCCACGAGGAGGGCCGGCCAAACCTCGAGCATGCCCCCGAACCCGGCGAAAACCCAAACCAGCCAGAACGGGACGATGATCGAAAAGAAAGGCAGTTGGCGGCCGACCATGGCGCTCAGGGCGCGGACGTCCAGCCCCGTGACGCCGGCCAGGGCGATGATCGGCGTGCCGAGAGCGCCGTAGGCAACGGGGGCCGTGTTGGCGATCAACGACAACCCGGAGGCGGCCAGGGGCCGGAAGCCCAGGCCGATCAGGATGGCCGCCGTCACGGCCACGGGCGTGCCGAAACCCGCCGCGCCCTCGAAGAACGCTCCGAAGGAGAAGGCGATCAGGAGAAGTTGGAGTCGCCGGTCCTGGGTGATGCCGGTCAGGCTGTCCTGAAGGATCTTGAACTGTCCCTTTTCGTTGGCCAGGTTATAAAGAAAAATGACATTGAGGATAATCCAGCCGATGGGGAAGAGCCCGTAGGCCGCGCCGTAAACGGCCACGGTCAGGCCTTTGCCGGCCGGCATGCCGAAGACAACGACGGCGATGACCAGCGCCGCGGCCAGGCCGAGGACTGCGGCCCAGTGGGCCTTGAGCCGGAGAAAAGCGAGCGTGCCGAGAAGGACGAAGATGGGGAGTGCGGCGAGAATCGTCGAGAGGACCCACTGGCCCAGGGGATCGTAGACCTGATTCCACGGCATGCGATTTTCTTTGCGGCAGATTATACCAAAAAGCGAGATCCTTCGCTTCACTCAGGCGACTCCTTGAGTCGTCCCGAGTCTTTCGAGGGAACTCATGCGCCAATCCCGAGGTCGCATGAGGTCCTTCGCTTCGCTCAGGACGACTCAAGGAGTCGGTTGACCGCCCTTCCCCTTCTGTGATAAATGAACATGGGGTTCAACATGACGAAAACAATCCAAAAAAAGCGGATCCGAATATCCGCGCCGACCGTACCTCCCGAAACTGTCAAGAAAAAAAGCCCGGACCGGGAAAAGCGTTACCTGGACCTGATCGAAAACCTCCCCGTCGGGGCCTACCGGACCACGCCGGACGGCACGATCATCGAAGCCAATCCGGCCTTGGCTAAGATTTTGGGATATCCGATAAGCGCGTTGAAGAAGATCAACGCCCGGAAGCTCTACGCCAGGGAATCCGATCGTGATCTGCGTCTGAAAAAGCTCGACAATTTGTCGAAAATGGTCGACGACTGTCGGCTCAGGCGACGGGACGGTAAAATAATCTGGATCCGTGACTATTCCCGAGGGGTGGTCGGCCCGGACGGCAAGATCGCCTTTTATGACGGCATCTTGGTGGACATCAGCCGGGAAAAAGCCACCGAGCAGAAATTGAAGAAAGTCCTGGCCAAGCTCAAGGAATCCAATCGCGCGCGGCTGTCGGTGATCAAGGAGCTCGAGACCCACTCCGTCACGGACGATCTGACGGGTCTCTATAACCGGCGGGGTTTCTTTACGGTCGCCGCGGAAAATTTGAAGCTGGCCAGCCGGAACAAGACCAAGATGTTTCTCCTTTTCATGGACATGGACCTCCTCAAGAACATCAACGACACGTTCGGCCATCACGTCGGAGACGCCGCCCTGATCAAGATGGCCGAGATCCTGAGACAGACGTTCCGCGATTCCGACATCAAGGGCCGGATGGGCGGCGATGAGTTCGCCGTTTTCCCGATCGATTCGAATCTGGCCGGCGCCGAGATCGCCATCGGCCGGCTGGAAAAGAACATCACCGAGTTCAACTCGGCCAACAACGTTCCCTTCAAGCTGGCCTTCAGCATGGGCGTGTCCTGCTTCGACCCGGAATACCCCTCGTCGATCGAGGACCTCATCGTCCGGGCCGACAAGCTGATGTACGAACAGAAACGGCAGAAGCACAGCCGCTGACGGCACGGCATGGATGCATCCGGCCATTTCGCTTCAAGGTCTTTCGCGTCGCTCAACCTGAACGTTCGCTCGCGTCCCTCGCCCCGGCCGTCAAGGAGGCTTTGAAGATGCTCAAAGAAGGCAAGTGGCAGTACGAGAGATAAATTATTAAATGGGGACATGTTCCGAATTCTCTTGAATTCGGTACGTGTCCCCGTCTTGAGGAGCAAACACCAATGGCCAATGAAGAACTTTTAGCTCTTAACCGTCGTCGGTTCATGGCTTATTTCTCGTCCATTGGGTTGGCCGCAACGCTCTTGCCGGGCGCGCTCCTTGCCCAGGCCCAGGACGCCCAGGTCATCACGCTGGGCATGGTCGACGAGGCCGCCAGGATCGCCGGCTTGACCCTTCCGCCCGACGCAGAAAAGCGGATCGCCGACAGTTTAAGCCGGAGAGGCGGCTTCCTGGCCAATTATCAAGCTCTCCGCGATTTGAAACTGGGCAACGACACGCCTCCAGCCATTGTCTTCAATCCCCTCCTGCCAGGGATGAAGCTCCCGCCGGACCGCAAGACCTTCAAATGGTCGAAGCCGGACGTGCCCAAGCCCAGGACCGACGAGGACCTGGCCTTCCTGCCCGTGACGCACCTCGCCCGCCTCATCGAGAAGCGGGTGATCAAATCGCTCGACCTGACCAAGCTCTACCTGGAGAGACTGAAGAAATACGACCCTATCCTCCACTGCGTCGTCACGTTGACCGAGGAGCTCGCTCTCAAGCAGGCGGCCCAAGCAGATGCCGAGATCGCCGACGGGAAATACCGCGGCCTGCTCCACGGCATCCCTTGGGGGGCCAAGGACCTACTCGCGGTCAAGGGCTATAAAACGACCTTCGGCGCATCGCCCTATAAGGACCAGATCATCGACGTCGATTCAACCGTCTTCACCCGGCTGACCGAAGCCGGAGCGGTCCTCGTGGCCAAGCTGACCCTTGGCGCTCTGGCCCAGGGCGACCGTTGGTTCGGCGGACAGACGAAGAGCCCCTGGGACCCGGCCAACCCGAACAACGGCTCGAGCGGTTCCTCGGCCGGGCCGGCTTCGACGACGGCCGCCGGACTGGTCGGGTTCTCGATCGGCACCGAGACCCGCGGCTCGATCATGTCCCCGGCGAGCCGCTGCGGGGTGACGGGGCTCCGGCCGACCTTCGGCCGCGTCAGCCGCTACGGGGCCATGGCCCTGAGCTGGACGATGGACAAGATCGGCCCCATCTGCCGGTCGGCCGAGGACTGCGCGCTCGTGCTCAAGGCCATCAACGGGCCGGACGGAAAGGACAACCATGTCCTCCCGGCCCCTTTCGATTGGGACGCGACGCGCGACGTGCGGAAGCTGCGCGCCGGATACATCAAGACGGATTACGAAGGCGACAT
>JAUYDS010000131.1 GCA_030691735.1 Candidatus Aminicenantota bacterium | reverse complement strand
TTTCGTCAAGGATGGCCAGACGACGGGCTTGGATTTGGGGAATTGTATTCATGGAACCTCCATAGTGTAGACATGTGTCTACACTATCAGGCTTTCCGTCCCAAGTCAAGCCCCAATCCCTACTTCTATGACGCAGGCCCGCCGCCTTCCCCCGGCTTGCTTTTAGGGATAGTAATTTGCTTTTTCTCGCCGCACGGCTTTCCCTCCCCTTAGCCCGGAATCGTGGCTGCCCATCCTGAATAGAAACCATCGCCGGCCGCGCATCGTTGTCAAGCACGTGGGGATTCTAGCGAAGCGCGTAGTCCGCTGGGAAACTGGGACGGGCGGTTTGGTTTTTCCAATAAGCGTGATAAAATAAAAAACTAAGGATAAAAACCCAAAAGGAGAGAGGATGATGAAAAAGCACAAGGCCGCCGTGGCTATCATTCATATGTCACTGCTGATATTGGCTTTTTCAGGGCCTAAGCTTTACTCCCAGGAAGGGAGGGGGGCGGGCCGCCTGACGGGAACCGTGGTGGATGAGGCCGGGAATCCCATCGATGGGGCTTTAATCACGCTTCAGTACTCGCAGTTTTCCAATAAAAAGACGGCCGTTTCCAACAGCAAGGGGCAGTGGGGATTCATCGGTTTGGGCAAAGGCTTCGTCACCGTTACGGCGGCGAAGGAAGGTTTTACCCCATCCTTCATCCAATTGGAGGTCTCCGGCGTCATAAAAAATCCAGAAAAAAGAATCGTCCTGCGGAAAGCAGCCGAAAATGCGCTGCCGGCGGAGGGCGTCTCGGACAGCTCAAAAGAATGGCTGCTTCAGGGGAATGTGCTTTTTGAGCAAAAGAAATTCGTCGAGGCCTTGGCCCTCTATCAGGGATTCCTCGACAAATATCCGATGCTGTACAAGGTCAGGCTCAATCTGGCCAATTGCCATATGGAGCTTCAGGAATATGACAAGGCCATTGCCGAGTACCAGAAAGTTCTTGAGGGCTTGAATGCCGAGGCGGCCGATAAAAAGGACAACAAGCTTCTGGCCCAGCTCTACGCCGGCATCGGGGACGCCTATATGAGGCAGAATAAATTCAAAGAGGCCGAACAATACTTCAAAAAATCCATCGATATCGATCCCGCCGACCATGCCCTGGCTTACAATGTCGCCGAAATCATGATGCAGGCCGGCAACGCTGATGAAGCCATCCGGTACTACGAGATGGCGATCCGGATCAAGCCGGACTGGCCCAAATCCTATTTAAAGCTGGGGTATGCCTGGCTGAACAAGGGGAACAACTTGAGGGCCGTCGAGTCCTTCAACAAACTCGTCGAAATCAGCCCCCCCGACGATCCCGATGTGGCGCTGGCCAAGGACATCATCAAAAAAATATCCAAGATCAAATAGGGCGATTTCTTGGGAAAAGAATCTCCTCCCTTTTCAAAAAAAGAAAACAAAGGGAAACACCGAGTGTCTCCCTTTGCGCTACCTTGAGCGAATTAGTACTGGATCCTGACTCCAAGCTGGAAAATGCGCGGATCGTTAATCGAGGTCATCTGCTTGTATTTGTTAGTGGCGACATTGCTGGAATTCATCCACATCCCCGTGGCTACTCCGCGGTTGAAGAGATTGAAGCAATCCGCAAAGACGCCGATGTTGAGGGTACTGATCTTGATGGTCTTTTCCAGTCTCAGGTCAAGCTGCACGACGGGCGGCAAGTACGTATGACCTCTCGTTTCGGCATAGATTGTGATATTTTCTTTCAAGGAGAGACCCAGATAGTTGTTGGAGACAGTCCGGGTGACAGGCAGGCCGGAGAGGTATCTGAAATACCCGCTGAGGTTGATTCCAAAGGGCCCTTTCATAAGACCTTCCACTTTAAACTGGTGCCGCCTTTCCAGAGGCAGTGTGCCGTTCGCATTGGTATGGGCATTGGGACTCTGGTAGAAACCTCCAACGGCGCCGCCTAGGGATTCGTCAGCTCGACCCGTTGTGATCAAACCGGTAGATTTGGCATAGACATAGGAAACGTCCAGCGCCCACCCCTTGGAAAACCGTTTGTTTATAGTGAACTCAAATCCGCTATAGTTCCTGTCAGCCCCTGGAGGATTGACAATGTAAATCTGGGAGGCCGTCAGATTGATCTTTTCGTAGTAGGTCAGGGTCTGGCCGTTGTAGGGATCGACGACCGTTTTCGATGTCCAGTTCTTGCTATAATCGATTTCGCCCGTTGACATCAGTTTGTCGGCATCGAGTTGGGCGGCATCTATCATGTTTGGCTGATCGCGGTCCCATTTCTTGATATACCGGGCGCCGAGGGAGAAGTCTGTAAACAATTCTCTTTCCATGCCGATGGCCAGCTCATCGGTGTGGCCTGCTTTCAGTTTATAATCCTTGTAGCCTATCTGGGCGCCGCCGTTTTGGAAGCCGCCGGGCATTGCCCATAGAGTAACTTTGGGCGTACCGTCGGGATTCATAAGGGCTGAACCGTCGGGATTCAAATACTGGTAATAGCCGAACCAGCCGTTGGGATGGGCCAGGTTGATCCAGCCGACCTGGTTGGGAAGAATGTAGCGTGAATAGCTGGCCTTGAAGAGCGTCTTGCCGTCGGAAAACAGGTCATAGATGAGCCCCACTCTGGGCGCCAGGTCCATCCATTTGTACATCGTCAGGCTTTCCGGAATGCTGCGGTTGTAGGTCTTCCCCAGGAATGCAATGGGGCCCTCAGTGGTGTTCTGTGCGGGATAAACGACACTGTTGTATTCGAGGCGAAGTCCGAGGCTGAGGTTGAGGTTTCGGGTGATCGCCCAGTTGTCCTGAACAAAGCCTGCATAATCGACCACGTTGTCTGCGCGGTTAAAACCGTTGCCTCTCAGAGTGAGGGCGCGATAGTAGGTGGAACCATACATGGCAATGCTGCACCCGCCGGTGAGCGGATCGCTCACACCGTAAACATCCCAGGTCGTATGGGCATATTGGATCTCACCCCCGAATTTGAGCTCATGGGTGCCGGCGAGGTTGTCGATAAACGCGGTGGCATCGGTATTGAACTGGAACCGATTGCGGGTGTAAAGATCATGGTTCCGCCAGGCGTTGCCGGTGGAAATACTGGTATTTTGATCAGTTCGTTGGGCCTCGCTGCCTTTGGCATTGAGGAGCAATTGGTAAAGGACCATGCCGAATCTCATGTTGGCGAAGAAGTTGCTTCCGAAAAATTTGGTCCACTGGGCATTAAAAACATGGGACGGGCTTGTCTGCTTGATCGTGACGCTCTCCGCGCTGAACTTGGAGGCGCCCCTGTCGTCCGTGATACGGTCGGAGTAGTTGTAGGAAAGCATAAATTTGTCATTAGGTCCCGGCTGGAAGCTCAGTTTGAGATAGGGGTACGGCAACATGGTTTTGAAGGGTTTCTCGTTGCCCGGGGTAACGCCGGCAGGATAGCCGGCCACAAAGGCTTCTGTCTGAATGAAACTGGCGTTCATAAAGAACCACAGCTTGTCCTTGATGATCGGTCCGCCCAGGGTGAAAACCGGCTCGATTTCCATCTTATTTCCGCTCTTCGATCCCGCCAGCGGCGTGCCGTGCGTATTGACACTTTTCAACTTCTCCTGGTTGAAGTAGAAGGAGCCGCTGCCGCTGAATTTATTGCCGCCCGATTTGGTCACAACGTTGATCATGGCTCCGCGGACACTGCCGTACTCGGCAGATAAGCCGCCTGCCTGGATCGCAATTTCTTCCATAATATCAAGGCCAAAACCGACACTCTGCGTACCGGTGGCGGCGTCAACCAGGTTCACGCCGTCCAGAAGGTAGGAATTGTCCATGGTCGAGCTGCCATAGGCGGAATTGTCTGCGATGCCCGGGGCCATGTTGACAAAGGTTCCCAGGTTGCGCGGAGCAGGGAGTGATTGGAGAAACATCTTGTCCAGGTTGACGGGACGGGCCGTCCTCTGCTTGTCGATCGTCGGGCTCTGTCCGACAACCGTGACGTTCTCTTCGAGAGATTTCACCTCCATCGTGATGTCGAGCGTCGCCGTCCGGGAGACCTCAACCTTCACTCCCTTGCGGATCACCGTTTTCATCCCCGAAAGTACGAATGTGATCTGGTAATCGCCGGGCGACAGGGCCACGAACCGGAAAGCCCCTCTCTCGCCTGTGATGGCGCTCATCGAGGGAATGATCATGGCCGGAGAGGTGAGGGTTACAGAAACTCCCGGTAGGCCTTCGCCCTCCGGGGCAAGAACACGGCCGACGATGTTGCCGGTTTGGGTCTGCGCAAACGCCAGCCCGGCAATCAGGAGAACAACTGTCAAGAAAAAAGCTCTTTTACTCATAAATCCCTCCTTGAAAAAAGAAAGAAACTTCCTTTTTTAGACACGAACGCCTTTTGATGATATCATCCCAAAAAATCGCATCACCCCCTTGTAAAGAGATTTTAATAAAAAAGCGTGCAATATATGTGCCATAATTTTTCCGGCTTAAATGCCTTATTTTATAAAGATTAAGCCGGAATAAATCCAATAAATTGGACGGAATCCAAATTTTCGGACTTTCTTGCTTCTATTTTGAAGATTCACCAATGGCTTTGACAAGCGATTTTAGGGCCGCTTCAGGATTGGACGTTGTTTCCACGATTCCGCCGGTGGCTTTGGCAATTTTGGTAAAAACATCATACATATCCGCCGAATGTTCCTTGAAATCCTGGACCAGGGACTTATCCTTGGGTTTGATATAAAGAAAATGCAGAGTCACTTTCCCTTCCCCGAATATATCGATGAATTTCTCGGCATCCAGAGGTGATTTTTGGTCGTCGCTCGCAAAAAGCTCGGCTACGATAAAAGCAATCTCAGGAATAGCCCTGAGACGAGAGAGCGTCTCCCTGTTGGGAATCGGCCTGAACTCGGCCTCATAAAGCATCACCAAATGATTTTTGCCCTGCTGAGTTTTAAACATATCGACAATCTTCATCAGAAGCGATTCATTGACCTGGCGCAGAGTCCGCAGATTTTCCATATCCTGGCGGTACATGGTCAGGGAATTTTTTATCCCGGCCTGAGCATCCGCACCTGTCGTCTGGCCGCCTTCTATGGCCCCGACTTGATTCTTCATCTCAGTCAAAATGATTTTATAGTTGGAACCGCAGGCCGCGCTGTCGCCGCGGAGTTTCTCCTTCATGGTCGCGATCAATTCTCCCCTAGGCTTGTTCAGGGTATTTTTGGAAAAGCCATAAGCCCGGGCCGGAGTATAAATAATCAGCTGATCATTGACGGCCAAAACCTGATTGAAAAAGTACGTGACCGCATCGCCCATTTCCCTCGTATAATTGAGAATATCGCATAAAAGAACAAAATTTCGCGGCATGCTCCCTTCTTGCGGACCGCCGACTTGGGCCGTCAGGACAAGAGATAAGGCTATCAATCCCCCCCGCCACGACGTCTTTTTCATGAGGTCCTCCAATATTGGGGACAAGTAACTTGTTTATTGCGCTGTCCGCTCGCTCTCTTTAGCCCGGCAATCATGCCGCCTTCCCTATTAATAAGAAGCATATAGCCGGAGGATGACTAAAGTCAAGAAAAAAGCAAGACTTCCGACCGGCTTCCTTGACATCCTTCATTGGCCGGCGGTATATTTTTTGCTAGGCGAATAGAATGATTCCGGGCTCCAAGGATCGAGATCTCGCGCAAGCACAAAAAACAAACCCCCATCCCCTTATTTCCCTATTGGCAATCCTGACATTGATCTTCACCCTTCATTCAGGCTGCAAAAAAGGCAATAAAATCCCCAGCTTGAAACAAAGCGAGAATTTCAACCTGCTGCTCATCACCATTGACTCCCTGAGGGTCGATCGCATCGGTGTTTACGGTTTCAGAAACGCCCAGACCCCGAACATCGATCGCCTGGCAGAAAACGGGTTGATATTCAAGAACTGTTATGCCCCGGTCCCACTGAGCCTGCCCTCGCACTGCACGATTTTTACAGGTCGAGAACCCCTGGCCCATGGGGTGCGCAACAACGGCGCCGATTTTTTGCCCGACAGTGAGCAGACGTGGGCGGAGGTGATGAAAAACCGCGGTTTCGAGACCTATGCCCTGGTTTCATCCTATCTGCTGCATTCCAAATTCGGCCTGAAACAGGGTTTTGATACCTTTGACGATTCGCTCGATACCAGCTCAATCATCAACAATTTCCGGACCACCATTGCCGCAGACCAGGTTTTTGCGAGATTTCAATCCTGGCTTGAGCAGAGAACGCCCAATAAATTCTTTGCCTGGGTACATTTTTCCGATCCCCAGGCCCCCTATGAGGCTCCTCCGGAATATGCCGGAATGTTTGAAAACGATCCCACCAGCGGTGAAGTGGCCTTGGCCGATCATTATATCGGAGAGATGGTTCACGCCCTGGAGGCCAAAAAACTCATGGACCGGACCGTGGTGGTGATCGCGGGAAGTCATGGCGAAGCTCTTCATGAACACCGGGAATGGGGGCACGGTCTTTTTTGCTATGAACCAACACTCAAGGTTCCCTTGATCATCCATAATCCAACCGCGTTCGGGGAGAAACAGGTGATTGCATCCAGGGTCAGGCTGCTTGATCTCATGCCGTCCCTTCTTCAGCTCTTCAACCTGGAAAGCCCGGTCGGAGTTCAGGGGAAAAGTTTTTTGTATCTGCTTTCAAAAAAGAATCGGGGGCGGCAGATCGATCAGCCGGTCTATTTTGAAAGCATGTACGGATTCCAGGAAATGGGTTTTGCACCTTTGACCGGCCTCATCAGTGAAAACTACAAATACATCTCTTTGCCGGAGGCCGAGCTGTACGATTTGAAAACCGATCCCGCCGAAATGGAAAATCTGGTCCTGACAAAAAGTGAATTGGCCAAAAAAATGGACACCGCATTGGGCCTCTACATCGAAAATCACCAAGGGAAAAAGCAGGAAGCCCTCGGTAAGGCCAAACAAAGCCAACAGGAGAATCAAGCCATCAAGGGACGAGCCTTCGGCTCGCCACTCGCCCGTGGCTCGTATCCACGGGCGAGTACGGCGGAAGTGGACCCCCGGGCAAAGCCCGGGGCCCCGGCCGCCGTCGATCCGAAAAGGGGAATCGACGCCGTCGAGCGGATGTTCGAAGTGGAACGGCTGATCTATTCCGAAAAATGGGGCGACGCAGAAAAGGAGCTGCAGGGCATCCGATCGGACTTCAACGGCTGGAAGCTGCCGCAGCTTTACGATGATCAGTACTTCATCGACAAGAAAAAAAATGACCCCAGAAAGATCGAAGAAACTTTGAGACAAGCGGCTGAAAAATACCCGGAAAGCGCCCGCTTCAAGCTCTCTCTGGCGCAGTTTTTCGTCTCGACGGGTCGGCTGGGGGAAGCAGAAAAAATCTGTGTCGAGGAGCTGGATAGAAATCCTAGCCTCACCCAAGCCTATATTCTGCTGGGAACCATTTACCAGAAAAATGGCACGGCCGCCCGGGTGCTCTCATGCCTGGAAAAAGCATTGGAACAGGAACCACAGAACGCCCGGCTGCAACTTGAGTACGCCGCCCGGCTCGCTGAACTCGGGGAAAAAG
The DNA here is from genome assembly GCA_030691735.1 of Candidatus Aminicenantota bacterium. Taxonomy (GTDB): domain Bacteria; phylum Acidobacteriota; class Aminicenantia; order Aminicenantales; family UBA4085; genus JAPKZI01. Next base: position 20,470 of record JAUYDS010000131.1, on the reverse strand, counting down.
AGAAGTCTCTGGATATCCTGAAAAATCTTTTGAAAAACCGCTCCCTGACTGCCGACCCCGCAGGTGCCAATATTCAGGCTGACATCGGGGGACTGCTGATAAAAATCGGCGAATTCGAAATGGCCAACACGTTGCTGTTGGACCTTGTGGCCAAGGGCAACGGAAACAGCATGGTCTGGACCCAGATCGGGCTGGGTTACTTTAATAAAGGAAATCTGGAAAAAGCCCGGGAATCTCTGGAAAGAGCCATCTCTCTGGACCCCCACAATGCCCTAGCCCTGAGCAGCATGGGCACTTTCCGCCTCTCACTTTTCAGGCTGCAGAAACAAAAAGATGATCTGGAAAAAGCCATCACATATTATACCCAAGCCAAGAAAGCCTCGCCGGAATTGGTTTCCGCCATCAACGGACTGGGGGTAGCATTCAGGTATGCCGGAGATCATGAGCGAGCCATAGCTTGCTGGAAGCAGGTCCTGGACATTGATCCCGGATTTACCGACATCTACTTCAACCTGGGGATCACCCTGATCGAAACCGGCAGAAGGCAAGAGGCCTCGAGGTACCTGAACATGTGCAAGGAAAAATATTCGGACAGACTGAGTGAGAAAGAACGACAGCAGCTGGACAGCTTGATTTCAGAAATTAAATAGGCCCCTAAAAAAAGAAAACACCTTTGTCCCTTCAGAATGAAAACAACAAAATGAAAAGTCATCTGCATGGCCTGCGCCTGTGGGTCTTCCGCCTCTTGATCATGATCCTGATCCCCCTGATCCTCCTTGGTCTGCTGGAGCTGGGGTTGCGGATATTCGGATACGGGTTTAAAACTTCTCCGATGATCCCGTACAACTTGAACGGCCGTCAGGCTTTTTGCGACAACCTCCGGTTCCCCTGGCGATTCTTCTCGCCCGCTATCTCCCGGGATTTCAATCCCTTCATCTTTATCGGGAAAAAGCCCGCAAACACCTATCGAATTTTCATATTGGGCAGTTCTGCGGCACAGGGAGTGCCCGATAGCGCATTCGCCTTTGGACGCATTCTGGAGGTCATGCTGCAGGAAACATTCCCCCAAATCAAATTCGAAGTGGTCAATACCGCCCTGACGGCGGTCAATTCCCATGCCGTTTTGCCTATAGCGAAGGAGTGTGTCAGGCATCAGGCTGACCTGCTGATCGTCTACATGGGCAACAACGAAGTCGTGGGGCCATACGGTCCCGGAACCGTATTTGCCCCCTTTTCCAGCCTGGCCGTCATCCGTTTCAATATGGCCTTAAAAACCCTGCGCCTGGGGCAGCTTTTAAGCCGGCTGGCACAATCTTTTGCCTCGAAAAAAAATGCTCCTGGCGTCTGGCGCGGAATGGAAATGTTTCTGGAGAGGCAAATACCGGCCGACGACCCCCGATTAGAATCGGTATACCGGTACTTTGCGAGCAATCTCAAGGATATGGGTCGCGCGGCCGGCCGCAACGGTTCAGCCGTCATTTTTTGCACGGTGGCCGCCAATCTGAAAGACTGTCCGCCCTTTGCTTCCAGGCACCGCAGTGATTTGTCCGCCGGCCGCAGGGAGGAATGGGAAAATCTTTACCGCCAAGGAATCGAGAGAGAGACCGCTGCCGATTATCAAGGCGCCGTGCAGAACTATCGGTCTGCCTTAGGGATCGATGACGGCTTTGCCGATCTCGTTTTCCGGTTGGGACGCTGTGGCTGGCTGCTGGGGGATTATGAGAACGCCGGTCTTTCGTATCGCCGGGCCAGGGAGCTCGACGCCTTGCGCTTTCGGGCCGACGCCGAAATCAACCGCGTGATCCGGGACGCGGTCGTCGGGCGGGAAGCCGAGGGCGTTTTCCTTTCGGACCTGGAAAACGTGATCGCCGCCGAATCCTCTCACGGCATCCCCGGCGAAGAGCTTTTTTACGACCATGTCCACCTGAATTTCCGCGGCAATTATCTGGCGGCCCGGGCCCTGTTCGACCGGGTCAAGTCCATTCTGCCGGATCGGATGAAAACCCAAACCGGCCCGGCGGCGGGCGCGCCGAGCCTGGAGACGTGCGCGGAGAAACTGGCTTATTCCGATTGGGACCGGTATAACATGGCCGATGAAATGCTGGAGGTCTACATCAAGAAACCGCCTTTCACAAACCAGCTTTACCATGCGGAGCGCGTGTCGAATATGGAATGGGAACTAGCCGGCCTGAGAGCCCGTCTCTCGTCCGGGTCCCTCCAAAAATCCGCGGAGCAGTATGATCGCGCCGTCAGCCGTTCGCCCCAGGATTGGTGGCTTCACTGGAAATACGCCCATCTGCTCACCTTGGACCTGGATAAAGAGCGCGACGCTCTTGAGCATTTTCGCCGGGTCGCCGAATTGGCGCCGCATTCCGTCCTGGGATATTCCGGCATGGGCTTCATCCAACAGCGGCTGGGAGATGCGGACGGGGCCATCGATTCCTGTTTGCGGGCCCTGGCCATCGATCCGACCAAGGTTGAAATCGAAAACACTCTGGCCATGGCCTTCGTGACGAAAGGGAGGCCGGATAAAGCCGAAGCCCGATTCAAAAAGGCCATCGAGATTCAACCCCACTATGTCGCGGCTTATACGAATCTGGCCATGTTGTATGCAAAGAGCAACCGGCTCAAAGACGCCGTTGAAATCTGCCGCCAGGGTATAAAGGTTGAGCCCGATTCCGTGGATCTACGTGTGACCCTGGCTGATTCCCTCAATCAAATGGGACAACGGGATGAAGCCATTGCCGAATTGAAGGAAGCCCAACGCCTCGACCCCCAGAATGCGGCGGTGAATCAGAAATTGAACGAAATTCTGTGGGAAAAAATTAAGAAAAAAAAGCCTTGAAGCCCGCCGGCTTGCTTTTCCCCCGGAGAAGATTTATTTTAACAACGTCATGATCCAGGCGAAGGAGTCTCTCTCTTGAAGATGCGTCCCGTCCTCCTGTTCCTCGTCGCCGCTTGTCTTCTGCTGGCGGGGGCGGGCGACGCTCAAAAACCAAAGCTGCCCGGATCCTATCAAAAATGGCTGGACGAGGAGGTCGTCTATATCATCACTCCGCTCGAGCGGGACGTCTTCCTGAAGCTCCAATCCGACCGTGAGCGGGACCTGTTCATCGAGGCGTTCTGGAAACACCGTGATCCGACCCCCGACGCGCCCTTGAACGAGGCCAAGAACGAGCATTACCGGCGGATCAATTACGTCAACCGCTATTACGGCCGCTCCGCGGGCAAGCCGGGCTGGAGGACGGACCGGGGCCGGATTTACATTATCCTCGGCGAGCCGAACGACGTCCAGAAGTTCGAGAGCAAGTCCACGGTCTATCCCGCGGAGATCTGGTTCTATCAGAACAAGGAAGCTCTCGGCCTTCCCATCGGCTTCAACCTGGTCTTCTACCAGGAAGGAGGTCTGGGGGATTACAAGCTGTACAGCCCGGCCAAGGACGGGCCCCAGGCGCTCATGACCAGCTACTCCGGCGATCCGATGAATTACGTCAAAGCCTATCAGACTCTCCGCGAGCTCGAGCCGGCCTTGGCCGACGTCTCCCTGTCCTTGATCCCGGGGGAGAGCGCCTCGGCCATGGGCCGGCCGACGCTGGCTTCTGACATGCTGATCCAAAAGGTCGAGAACGCGCCCCGGGCCCAGGTCGAAGAGCGATACGCCCAGAAGTTCCTCGAGTACAAGGACGCCGTCGAGGTGGAATACACGGCCAACTATCTCCTCAGCGATTCCCAGGTCAAGATCGTCAAGGATCCGGCCGGCCTGACCTTTGTCCACTATGCCGTCGAGCCGCAGCGGCTGTCGGTGAACGCCCACGAGGACAAGTACTACACGACCTTGAAGATCAACGGCACGGCCTCGACGCTCGCCGGCCAAAGGATCTACCAGTTCGAAAAGACGGTGACCGTAAACCTGGATGAGTCCCAGATGAAGGCCGCCAATGTCCAGCCGTTCGACCTCCTTGACCTGTTCCCCTTGATCCCGGGCACCTATAAGCTCTCGATCCTCGTCAAGAACGAGGTCTCCAAGGAATTCACCTCGCTTGAGCAGACGGTCATCATTCCGGGAGACACCCCGGCCCTCCAGATGACTTCGCCTCTCCTTGGATATAAAACGGCGCCCGCGGACCGGACCAAAAAGACGCTCAAACCGTTTCAGTTCGGTCCTCGGCAGGTGTATAGCCAGCCGTCCCGCATTTTCGCCCGGAAGGACACGCTGACCGTGGCCTTCCAGGTCTTCGGCTTCACGCCTCAACAGCGGCCGTCGGGCCGGATCCGGTTCGCTTTTCAAAAGAACGGCCAGCCGGCCGGGGAGAAAGAAAAACCCATAGGCGAGTACGCCGAACTCCCCTTCATCTTCGAGGAATTCCCTCTGGCCGACTTCGCTCCCGCCCACTACGGTCTGAAGGTCTCCTTGATGTCGGAGGGAAAGGAGCTCCTCGCCGCGACGGAGGAGTTTGACGTCACCTTTCAGGCCGCCGTGCCCCGCCCCTGGTTCTATTCCAAGCTCATGCCCGACCTCCTGGATCCCCTGTACGGCCGGATCATCGGCGAGCAGCTCTATAACGCCGGGCGTCCGGAAGAGGCCAAAGTTCATCTGGAAAAAGCCTTTCAAGCGGATCCGGCCTCGACCGACACGGCCCTGGCCCTAGGCCAAGCTTATGTGGCTCTGAAAGATTACGACAAGGCCGTTTCGGTGCTTTCCTCCTTCTTAAATCCGGCCCAAGCGCCCAAGTATGAGATCTTCGTTCTGGCCGGGCAGGCCCGCCGGATGCGGGGCGATTTCTCCGGCGCTATTGACGTGTTCGATCGAGCCGTTTCCCATTTCGGCGTCAACGCGGTTCTGCTCAACGCCATCGGCGAATGCCACTTCCAACTGGGAAAGCTGAAAGAAGCCCTGGCCGCTTGGGAAAAATCCCTTCAGCTCGATCCGAACCAGCCGGAGATCAAGAAGAAGACGGCTGCTTTGAAAGAGAAAAAATGAATCGGCTTTCCCGCGGAATGTTCTTTCTCTTCTGGGCCGGGCTGTCCTTGGCCGCCGGCTGCCGCCTCTACAATCTGGAACGGAAGCTCGATCCCGTGAACGAAGATTTTTTAAGCAAGACCCGCTACATCATCACGCGCGAAGAGCGTCGGACCTTTCTCCTGCTCCCGGACACGGAGAAGCCGCAGTTCATCGAAGAGTTCTGGCTGCGGCGCGACCCCGACCCGGACACACCGGAGAACGAGTTCAAGATGGAATATTTCAATCGCCTCGAGCGGGCGACGCGCCTGTTCGTCGGTGAAGGTATGCCGGGCTGGCTCACCGACCGGGGGCGGATCCATGTTCTCTTCGGCCCGCCGATGGACCGGATCACTCAACCCGTGAGCGGCGACGCTTACACGCGGTGCCAGGAGATCTGGTATTACGGCAATTTTCCCGTCGTCTTCCTCGACCAGACGTGCACCGGGTCCTATAAGCTCGTGACTTATGATCTGACCTTATTGCGCGACAACAACATGACCTACATGCACGATCTGAGCAGGGCCCAGGCCGACGCGCAGAAGACCTCCCTGGCGGGGAAGAAGCTGATCGAATTCGAAGCGCGCCTCGCGATCACGACCCGCGAATCGGGGCGGATCGAAGCGACCGTCGTGCTGGAGATCCCCTACGAACGGATCTGGTACAGGTCCGAGGGAAAAAAGCTGTGGACCACTCTCCAGGCGGAGCTCGAATTGAGGGATGCGAAGAAGACCGTCGTCTGGCAGGACAAGCGGAGCTTCGAGGTCGCCCTCGATGAAGCCGAGCTCGAGCGGAAGACCGGGAAACCGTATGCCATGGAGATCCCCATTTCGATCCGGGACGCGGACGCGATCGGCCGGCTCGACCAGGGCCCGGCCCTTCTGCGAATCATCCTGACCAACACGACCGGCGCAGAAGTTTTGATCAAGACGCTGGAATTCAAATAAAGAGCGGAGGATCCCGAGCATGCCCGAGCGGCCGAGCCCGGCGCGGTTTCGCCATAAGCTCTCCGGCTTCATCCTGCTGATCCTGGTCCTGCAGGGCGTCGCGATCTCGTCCGCGGCTCCCGCCCTTCAGCGAAAACCCGGGCTGAACGTCCTGCTCGTCACGATCGATACGCTCCGGGCCGATCGGATCGGCTTCTATGACCCGAAGCATCCGCTGACCCCCGCTATCGACCGTTTCGCCGCGGACAGCGCCGTTTTTCTAAGGGCGTTTTCCCATACGCCCACGACGCTGCCCTCGCACGCGAACATCCTTTTGGGGACGACCCCGTCCGCCCATGGCGTTCACGACAACGCGAACTTCACCGTCCCGGCGGGCCTGCCGACCTTGGCTGAACAGCTCAAGGCCGCCGGCTATGCGACGGGCGCTTTTGTGGGAGGCTTTCCGCTCGATTCCAGGTTCGGCCTGGGCCGGGGTTTCGACGTTTATGACGACAATTTCTATCCAAAGGACAAGGACCCCGGCATCGAGTCCGGCCGAGAGCGGAGGGCCCAGGCAGTTTTGGACAGCGCTCTGGACTGGCTGAAAGGAAGGGCCTCGCCCTGGTTCCTCTGGGTCCACTTCTACGATCCCCATGACCCGTATTCGCCTCCCGAGCCGTATCGGACGCGTTACGAACGGAATCGTTATGACGGCGAAGTGGCTTATACGGATTCCGTTGTGGGTTCCCTTTTTCGCTATCTCGAAGATCATAGGCTCGTCGCCGGGACTCTCGTCGTCCTGACCGGCGATCATGGCGAATCGCTCGGGGAGCACGGGGAGAGGACGCACGGCTTTTTGGCCTACAACTCGGTCCTGCGGATCCCTTTGATCATCCGGAGCCCCGGGGAAAAGCCCCGCCTCATCTCGCAGAACGTCTCCCACGTGGACATTTTTCCGACCGTTTGCGATATCCTCGGTCTCAGACCGCCGGCCGTTCTCCAGGGGATGTCGCTCGCGCCCTTACTCCGGGGAAGCCGGGGGGAAAACCGGCCGATCACCTTCGAATCCCTATCCCCGGCCCTCAATCTGGGCTGGGCTCCCATCACCGGGTTCATTCTCGGTACCGAGAAATTCATCGATTCCCCGATCCCCGAATTCTACGATCTGGACAAGGATTTCGATGAGCGCGAAAACCGGGCGGCGGGCAAAAATCTGGATGAATATCGAAAACAGCTCGCCCAGATCCTCGCCCGCCAGTCCTCGGAAGGAAACGACAAGGCCCGCCAGACGCTGGATCAGGCGACACGGGAAAGACTTATGAGCTTGGGCTATCTGGCCGGCCGTCCCGCCGCCGGGAAGGCGACCTTCGGCGTGGATGACGACGTCAAAACGCTCCTTCCGCTCCAGAACAGGTCTATGGACGCCTTGGATCTTTTCAACACGGGAAAAGCCAGGGAAGGCACGGACGCCCTAAAGGAGATCATCACGGCCGGAAAGCGAGTCAGCGCCGCCTACCTGAACTTGGCCGCCATATACAAACGAGAGGGGCGCTGGCCGGACGCGATCTCCGTCTTGAAAATGGGCCTGGGAAAACTTCCCGACGTCTACGACCTCTATGTCCAATACATCTCCTGTCTTTACGAGGCCGGCCGGTCCGATGAGGTCGTTAAAACGTTCGCCGAAACGACGGTTCCGCAAACGGCGACCGATCCGGTCATCTGGAACTACGTCGGTTTAGCCTACTGGAACACGGGGAACGCGGCCAAAGCCCGGCAGTGCTACGAGCGGTCGATGGCCATCGACAAGAAATTCGCCATCCCTCATAACAATCTCGGGAACCTATTGACCTTTCAGTATAAGGCCGTCAACGACGCGGCGATCTACAGGGAAGCCGTCGAATCCTACGAACGGGCGATCGCCCTCGATCCGTCTTATGCCGCGGCCTATTATGGCCTGGGCGTGGTCCATTTCCAGGCAAAGGCCTATGAGCAAGCCGTCGCCAGCCTGAGGACGGCTGTGGACCTCGAAATCGGGCTGGACGAGACGTTCTATTTTCTCGGCGTGGCTTATATGATGCGGGGGGAAAAGGGTCCGGCCTACGACGCCTTGATGAAATACAAGAACAGCCCCTCTTATGCCCGTCTCAGCGAAGCGGAAAAAGCCCGGCTCGATGGCTATATCGCCAAGTGCAAGATCTGATCGGTTTGTTCAAGTTCGGCCGGGCGGCGGACCTCATCGAGGTCTTCGGAAACTAAAAGATCAATCGGAGTCCGAAGCGGAAGGTCCGTTGGCCGTAGAGGGCGTTGGTGATCCCGTAGTCGGGCTGGAGCAGTTTCCGTCCGGTCTGTCCCGCGCCTTCGGCGTCGGGCGCCCAGCTGTAGATGTCGTTCAGGCCGACGGCGGAAGCGGTGAAGCCCAGCAGGTTGGTGACATCGGCGTACAAACCCAGTTTGCTCGCAGTCCCCAGCGAGAATTCTTTTTCCAGCCTCAGGTCAAGGGACGACCAATCCGTGTCTCTCCGGCTCCCGGAGGCTTCCAAGTTGACGGTGTAATAGACCCGTTCGACATTATGAGCCGTGCTCCAGTCGGCGGGGGGAAGGATCTGGGTCCATCTCTGCCAGGGTCGGCCGCTTTGATAATGGAAAAAGGCGCTGAGCCCGAAGCGGAAGGGTAGTTCCACCGTGCCCATGAGCTTGATCTGGAGGGGCCGGTCCGTGTCCAGTCGCCCGTATTGGTTGATGAAATAGTTGGGGCTGTCGGCCGCCGCGGTGAAGGCGGTCGTCTCCTCGGCATATCCGCCGATGTTCCCCTCGGCCTTGCTCAGGACGAGCGAGCCGGCCAGCTGCCAGCCTCGGGCCATGCGTTTCTGGAAGACGAATTCCAAGGCCCGGTATTTTCGCTCGAGCTCTGGAACGTTTCGAAGCTGGAGGAAGGCCGGGGGGGCCTGAAGGGATTTGGTATAAATCGTGATGGTTTGGTTCGGATACGCGTCCGTGCCGGGGACGGTCGTGGTGAAAGGGATCCAGTACTTTTTGGCGGCCGCCTGATCCGGCGCATACCAGTATTCTCCCGTGTCCGGGGCGTAAAGAACGTCTTCGAGGATGTCCGTCTGTCTCCTGGAGAGGAAATGAAGGCCGAGGGTGAAATCCTTGAAGAGCTCTTGATCGAGGCCCAAGGAGATCTCCTCCGTGGTCGGGGCCTTGAGCCCGCTGGCCACCCGATTCGGATAATAGGAACCGGAGAGAAACCGATAATCCACGTTCGGGAGACTGAACTCGTCCTCGACATCGGGCAGGCCGTCGCCGTTGGCGTCCTGCCAAAAGACGGAGAGGCTCCGGGGATACATGGGATGAAGCGGCAGCACGTAGCGTTGAGAGAGGACGTCGGCATAACGAGCGTAACCGGCCTTGAGGATGGTCCTTCCGGTACCCCAAATGTCGAAAGCCAATCCCGCCCGTGGCGATAAGGCGTTCCAAGAAATGACGCTGTTCTGCCCTGAGAAAGTGATCTGGGCCCAGGGATTATAGCCGGAGGAAAACACCGTGGGATACGCTGCCGCGAGACGAGGACTCACGACCGCGTCTCCGATGAAAAGGGAAAGAGCGTTCCCGGACAAGTACTTGACGGCCGCGGGTAACGAGCTCCAGTCCCTTTCGAAGCGGAGGCCCAGGGTGAACGTCAGCCGTCCGGCGACCGAGAAGCTATCCTTCACAAAGACCCCCAGCCGGAGCGTCTCGGCCGAAAAGAGGGTGGAATTCCCTTCGGAACCGGAAAGCCAGAAGCCCAGAAGCCCGCGGTCCGCGTAAAAATTCGCGTTCGCGTTGCGGCTGTCCATGTACCAGAGCATATTGTCCTGTTTCCACCAGTTGAGCTTCGAGTTGGAATTGTCGAAATCGAAGCCTGCGCTGAAGGTGTGGGACGTGCCGAGCAGGTTGTCCGCGATGAGCCGGATGGATCCGTCGGCCTGGAGGCGCTGCCGGTTGTCGATGGAATTATAATCCGCGCCGGTCAAGGGTCCGTAGAGATCCGCGGCGTCGTCGATCCAGGGCTTGCTGAGCGCTTCCGTCCGCATTAGGTTGGGGGAATTCCGGCTGATGTAAGCGGCTCGAAAATAGGTCTGCGCGTTCGGATTGAGGGCATAATCCAGAACTCCGTAGAGAGCCAACGATGTCTCGTGATCCAATAGATGGGTGGAGTCGTAGGGAAGGCGCGGCGAGGGATCCTCGGATACCGGTTGATAAACTCCGGCCAAGCTGGCCCAGGCCGTGGCTTTGGCGTTGGCGATGGGCCGCACGGTGAACTTGAGAAACGCCGACAATTCCTGGCTGCTCCAGTCATAGGGATCGTGGACCTGGTCCAAGATGTCCCGATAAGGGCCGATGAAATTGCTCGCCAGGGACTTAGAAGCGTACCGTCCTGTCAGAAAATACCAGATGCGATCGGCCATGATCGGCCCTCCCAGGCTGAGGGCGGGCTCGGCGTAATTTTTATCTCCCGAGGGAGTGGCTACGCCTCGGTCGGTGATCTGGGAGGATGTCCACAAATTCTTGTTTAGGCCGTCGTTCATGAAAAAGAAGCTCAGTTCTCCGGCCGAGGAATTGCCTCCCGACTTGCTGACGACGTTCACATAGGCGCCCCCGGCGGGAAGCTGGGAGGAGGGCTGGGCGGAAGTGATGAATTCGATCTCATCCGTCAGGTTGACGTTGATGTGGACGAGAGGCGCCGACGTGACCATGTCGGTCATATTGGCCCCGTCCAGGAGATAGACGTTATCCCGGACCGTGCCGCCGTGCATCGAAGGATTCGGATCGAACGCATATCCGGCGGCGATGGCGCCCGGCGTCGTGTTTAAAAGGGCGCTGAAATCCCGGGCCAAGGGGATGCTCCGCACCTGGGCCTGATCGGTGACGACCGCTGTTTTGGCCGAGAGGACGTCCAGCGAGGGTGGCTGGCCCGGGACCGGGACGTCTATCTCCGATTCCGAGGGGGCCGGCTCGAGCTGGAAGAAAAAGGACATCCCGGTGCGCAGGTTGATCCCGTCCCTGACGAGGGTTTGGAACCCGGGCATTTCCCCGCCGAGCGTATAGATGCCGGCCGCCAGCGCCGCAAAGTCGAATCGTCCGTTCTTCCCCGTCAGGACGATCCTATTTCCTAGCATGGTCGGGGACGACAGATAGACCGTGGCTCCGGCGAGGGCTTTGCCTGATTTGTCCGCGATCCGGCCCTGGATGGTGCCGGTATGGTCCTGCGCTCGGAGAATGGGCGTCCCGCTGAAGAAGACGAGCAGGCTTAGGACAATGGCGGCGGACGCTTTTCTCAATTCGGACCTCCTGGGATTGCCCGTGGATGCCGCCTTCCGAGGGATGGAACGCTGCGTTCGCGGGGGACAAGCCCGATCATGCCTATTTTAACGCCAACCGGGACGGTTTCGTTTCACAGGCAATAACGCCCCGTATTTTAGCATAAGAGCTCTCGGGGTCATAATACATATTATAAAAAAAGCGGGGGGCGGCGCACTGGCGCCTGACCGTCGAACAGTTTCCAAGACGAGGGGGGACACGATACCCTGGAGAAAAGAATTCGCAGAGAATTCGCAGACACATACCGAATTCGGAGCGAAGCGAGGAATTCGGTATGTGTCTGAGAATTCCCCCAGCGCTTTTGCCAATTGCTTGCCAATTGCCCGTTGCTTAATGCAACCAATTCGGCTAAGCTATTGTTTTTAGCGTGAAGGAGCTCGTCATGGAAAGAAGGATCTTGGCCGGGGCCGTCCTTATGGGCTGTCTCCTATTTTCGTTCCCGGGGACAACGATGCCCGTCGCCACCGCTGGGGCGACGTCCGCGCGCCTTGCTTCTCTGGCCGGCCGGATCGATTCGTGGCCTGATGCTCCTTGGAAGGATGGCAGGGACGGCGGGATTTTCCCGCCGGACCGTTGGAAGGAAACCCCGGCTAAGGGTTTCCTTCCAAGAGTGACCGGCGGCATTCAAACCCGGCCGGATTTCGGCAAAATGCCGGTCACTCTCATTCCCAACCGCGGTCAGCTGGCCGAGCAGATCGATTTCTATATCCAGGGAAAGGATAAAACGATTTATTTCGGTTCCGAGGGTTTGACCTTCATTTTAACGAAAGCCGCCGGGAAAAAGACCTCGGACCTCATGACGAATCCGGGTCGCGGCGGGAGCCTGCCGCCTGATCCGGCGAGCTCCCTCGAGGCCGGGACCGGAGCTCGGCCGGAGAGAGAGCCTCGCTGGGTGGTCAAGCTGGATTTTGTCGGGGCCGACCCGGGCGTGAAACCTGTCGGAACGGACAGGACGGGAACGGTGATCTCCTATTTCCAGGGCACGCCTGGAGATTGGAAAAGCGGCCTTCCCTCGTATTCCCGGATCGTATATGCCAATCTCTGGCCGGGGATCGATCTGGCCTATAGCGGAACGATGGACGAGCTGAAATACGAATTCGTCGTCCATCCCGGCGCCGACCCCTCGCGGATCCGACTGGCCTATCGGGGCGCGAGCTCCGTCCAGGTCAATGCCGAAGGTCGGCTGACCGTCACGACGCCGTCGGGCGGATTCGAGGACGGCGCGCCCGTCGCCTACCAGGAAGACTCAAGGACGCGGGTGAACGTGCCGATGGAATACAGGATCGCGGATCCTTCTCCGGGCAAAACAACAAGCGGCGGCGCCCGAGAGAATGAAGGGGACGCGGTCACCTATGGTTTCTCTCTCGGCGAATACGACCCGACCCGGTCTCTCGTCCTGGATCCGATGATCCTGGTCTATTGCGGCTATGTCGGAGGCCCGAACTTCGATTACGGCTATGGCATCGCGGCGGACAAAAAGGGCAATGCTTATATCACGGGATATACGTCTTCGATGGACCCCGTCTTTCCGGTCACGGTCGGTCCGGACCTGAGCTTCAACGGCGGCAGTATGGACGCTTTCGTGGCCAAAGTGAACGCGGCCGGAACGGCGCTCGATTACTGCGGATTCATCGGAGGTTCAGGCGATGACTACGCTTATGCCGTCGCCGTGGACCCTTCCGGCAACGCCACCGTGACGGGATATACGTCTTCGACGGAATCCACGTTCCCGGTCAAAGTGGGCCCGGACCTGACCCAGAACGGTCTGGTCGATGCCTTCGTGGCCAAGATCAACGCCGGAGGAACGGCGCTGGCGTATTGCGGATATATCGGCGGTTCCAGCCATGATTACGGCCGGGGGATCGCCGTGGACGCTTCGGGGAATGCCTATGTGACGGGATATACGTCTTCGACGGAATCCACGTTTCCGGTCGCGGTCGGCCCTTCTCTCGTTCAGAGCGGCAATAACGATGCCTTTGTGGCCAAGGTCCAGGCCGACGGCAAAGCGTTGGCGTATTGCGGATACATCGGCGGTTCCGGCCAGGATTACGGCCGGGGGATCGCCGTCGACGCCTCCGGCAGCGCTTATGTCACGGGGTCCACGAATTCAACGGAAACCACCTTCCCGATCGTCGTGGGACCATATAGCACTGCCAACGGCGACTTCGACGCCTTCGTGGCCAAAGTGAGTGCGGAGGGGACGGAGCTTCTCTATTGCGGATATATCGGAGGGAGCAGCGAAGATGTCGGGACCGGGATCGCCGTCGACGGCGACGGCAGCGCTTATATTGCGGGTTATACCGCATCGAGCGATACGAGCTTCCCCGTGAACGGAGGCCCGAACCTGACCCATAACGGCGGCGTTTACGACGCCTTCGTGGCCAAGGTCTATTTCAACGGCTTGGCGCTCGACTATTGCGGATATATCGGGGGTTCGGCCTATGACGTCGGGACCGGCATCGCCGTCGATCGCTGGGGCTACGCTTATGTCGCGGGTTATACCTCCTCGAAGGAGGACACCTTCCCCGTCAATGTGGGGCCGGGCTTGACGCTCAGCGGCAGTTTCGATGCGTTCGTCGCGAAAGTGGACACGAACGGAGCGAAGCTCCTGTACTGCGGGTACATCGGCGGTTTGGACGCCGATCTCGGCCAGGGCCTGGCCTTGGACGCCGACGGCTCGGGGAACGTCTATTTGACGGGGAACACGTATTCGACGGAGTCCAGCTTTCCCGTCCTCGTCGGCCCGGACCTGAGCCAGAACGGCAGCCGGGACGGCTTCGTGACGAAAATCAACGAGATGTCGATCGTCGTGACGTCGCCCAACGGCGGAGAGACGCTCCATACGGGATTGACGCATGACATCACCTGGCTGTCCTTCGGCCAGGTGGGAAACGTCAGGATCGAATATTCCACCGACAGCGGCACGACCTGGACGGATATCACGGGCTCGACCGAGAACGACGGATCCTACAATTGGCTGGTTCCGGACGCCGCGTCCACGTCCTGCGGGGTCCGGATCAGCGAGGCGGAGGACGGCGATCCCTCGGACATCAACGACGTGGTCTTCGAGATTTCGAACAATCCGATCATCATCGTAACCTCGCCGAACGGCGGAGAGAGCTGGGCCGTCGGATCGACGAAGGACATCACCTGGCTTTCAGCCGGCGTGGCGGGGAACGTGAAGATCGAGTATTCGACCGACAACAACGCGACCTGGACGGAGATCACGGGCTCGACCGAAAACGACGGGATCTACGCCTGGCTCATTCCGGACGCGGCTTCCGACACCTGCCTCGTTCGTATCAGCCGAGCGGACGAGGGGACCCCGGTGGATCTCAGCGATGCGGTCTTCTCGATCAAGGCCGCGTCGATCCTCATCACCGATCCCCGGAATAGCGGCCGCGGCCGCTCCGCAGGACTTCCCAAGATTAAGAAATAATCCCAGCGATCTCATTCACACTTCCCGAAGTTGAATGAGATCCTTCACTTCGTTCAGGACGACCCAAAGGGTCGGATCCTTCGCTTCGCTCAGGACAAACCGAGGGACGGAGAGCCGAAGCTCTCCGTTCTCATCAAATCTGCGAAATCAGAAGCTGAAGCGGGCGCCGAGCCGGACCGAGCGGACGCCGTAGATGCTGGTGATCGCGGCGTAGGTCGTGGACAGCGCATAGGTCACGGGGGTCCGGTCGTAGCGAAGCTGTCCCGCGGGATCCTGGTTGACGTTGAGGCCGCTGCGGCCGCCCAGGTTGAAAATATCCGCGTAGAAGTTCACTTTGGCCGCATTGCCCAGCTTGAAATCTTTTTCGACGCGGATGTCCAGATTCGTATAGGAGGGGCCTCTTCTCGCGCCCGGCTCTTCGGCGTTGACGGCATAATAAGCAGCATACGTGCCGTAACCCAGATAGTTCGCCGGGAAATAGACGCGGGCGAGCGTCCGGTTCCAGGGACTCCCGGAGCGGAATTGGAAGTAGGCGCTGATGACGAAATCCATAGGGAGGATGTAGGTCCCCATGATCTTGATCTGGAGCGGACGGTCGTAGCCCAACGGGCCGTAAGCGTTGATGAGCGTATTGGGGTTGTCGAACATACCCGACTCGCCCTCGGTCGCGCTGTAGCCCGGGTCGCAATTTCCCTTGAACGAGCTGTAGAGGATCGATCCCTTGAGCTGCCACTTGTTCGACATCCGTTTGTCGAAGTTCAGGATCGCGGCCCAATATTTGCGCTTGGCCTCGGGCGGATTGGTGCCTCTCCAATAGGGCGCGGGCCGGCCCTTTCTCAAACCGTAAATGGTCATGGTCTGGTCGTCGGACGTGCCGAAGGCGGCGTCCCAGCCCGGATCGGTGAAGGTGAACGGCAGCCAGATGAGTCCGACGCTGTCCACGGCGTTCGGGTCGTAGCCGTTGACCTCGTCGTAGTCGTCGACGATGTTCTTATTGACCTTCCAGACGAAGTCGAAGCCGAGCTTGAAGTCCTTGATGACCTCGTGCTCGATGCCGGCTATGATCTCGTCCATGTAAGGGGATTTGAGCTTGTCGTAGTAAGTGTAGTTGGGGTCCTGGTTCGGATACGAGCTCACGACGTAGCTGTCCACGCCGGGCAGGTCCATGAGCTTGTTCTTGTTCAGATCGTTCCAGTAGTAATCGACCGTGCCGGCGCCGAAGATCTGGGCGCCGTTGTATTTCGCCGTCCAAACGGGCTCGTAGTAGCGGGAATAGGACAGCTTAAGAGCGGTCTTGCCCGTGCCGAAGATGTCGTAGACGAGGCCGAGCCGAGGAGAGAGGGTCGTGAACGAGACGGGTTTCTTGTAAGGAGTCGTCAGGGCGTCCCACGGGGCGTTGGCGTAGCCTTCGGCGTAAGCCTGCAGAGTGAGAGCGTCGATGAGGTAATTGGGATTGGAGGCGTAGGCCGGGTTAGCGAACGGCGGCGCCGCGTCGTACCTTAACTTGGGCCGCGACTGTTCCGGTTCGTACTGATAACTATAGTCTAAACGCAAGCCCAGGTTCAGGGCGACGCGGCCGGTGGTGATGCTGTCCTGAAGGAAAGCGGAGAATCGCCGGGCATGGTCCTGGACGTCCCACATGCCCTGTTCCGGCGTGCAGGTCCGGATCCTCAGGCGCCCCTGGCCTTTGCCGTCATAATAATAGGGATTGTTGGTCGTCATGTCGTACCAATAGAAATAGTACGGATTGGACCTGTACCAATCCCGGTGGTATTCGCCCTGTTCGAATTCGGCGCCGGCCTTGAACTCGTGATCGACCCCGAGGAAATCGTCCTGGAACCGGGTAATGGAAGCCGAGCCGAGCGTCTTTTTGCGGATGTATTCGTCGTTGTAGCCCGCGGCGCCCCAATAGACCTTGGCCGTGTAGTCATAGTACGTGTACTGGTTCTGGGTCATGGCGTGGAGGGGGAAGAAGCGGCGGACATAGGTTCCCCGGACATCGATAAACGTGTTCTGGTCGAGGACGATGTTGAACTGGTGGGTCGTCGTATAGGTGTTCTCGTGGTCCCAGATCCTGACGTATTCATAGGAGGCGTCCACGCCGAGGGAGTTCTGGTAGACCGGCTCGTAGATGTTGTTGTAGTGGAGCATGCCCATGTAGCGGATGTTCTTCGTGATCTGGAAGGTCAGCTTGCCGAAGCCCAGCCATTCCAGGTGCTCCACATCATAGTGCTTGAGCTTGATGGGATCGGTGAAGCCCAATTTGGCCATCCGCATTTCCGGGGTGTTCGGATTGGCCTGTTCCCAGACCTGACGGCGGCCGTTGAGGAAGAACCAGAGGCGGTCCTTGATGATCGGGCCGCCGAGGTTCAGGGAGAAATCCTTGTAGTCCAGGAATTTTTCGGGCGGATTGACGTTCAGCGACTTGATCTGTTCGGGCGTGAAAAGGTTCTCGCCCAAGCTTTTTTGGGTGTAATAGAAGACCCCTCCGCCCGAGAGCTTGTTGCCGCCGCTCTTGGTGACGATGTTGATATAGGTCGAATCGGTCTGGCCGACTTCGGCGGGATGAGCTCCCATCTCGAACTCGATTTCGTCATAGACGTCGACGTTGATGTTGGCCATGGAGTAATTCGTGGCCGGGTCGTTCATCGGCACGCCGTCCAGGGCGTAGAGCTGGCTGCGCAGCGTCCCGCCCAAGATGGAGGACATCCGGCGGTAATCGATGCCTTCGGCGACCGATCCGGGGATCGCGTTCTGGATGTCGTAAAGGTCGCGGTTCATGGGGATGCTGGCCAGGAACTGGGCGGTGAAGTTGACGTTCATCTTCGAGGCCCGGAGGTCGACGACGGGCGTCTGAGCGACGACCGTCACTTCCTCGGCAACCGTGGCGACTTCGAGTTCGACGGTCACTTCGGTCGTTTTTCCGACGCCGACCAAAATGCCTTTGAGGATCTTGGTCTTGAAGTTGGGCATCTCGGTCCGCACCTCGTATTCGCCGGGAAGGAGCGTCGGGAAACGGAAAGCCCCGGTCTCCGGCGTGACGTAGTCTTTCTTGCCCATCATCGCCGGGCCGGAGATGGAGACCGTGGCCCCGGGCAGAGGGATCTTGTCCTTATCGATGACCTGGCCGTGGATCGAGCCGGTCTGCCGCTGGGCGTAGCCGGAAGATATCAGGGCCAAAGCCAAACCGAAAATAAGAACGACATGGAATATTTTTTTACTCATGCGCCCTCCCAATAATAATGGAGTATATACCCTGCTAATTATTTATATATAACACCGAAGAGGCGAAAATCAAGAGCTATTTTATTCGAGAATTTCGCCGGGCTTGAGGTTTTCCCGGCCCCAGGCCGCGGCGCCGATCAGTCCCGCGTCGTTGCCCAGCGAGGCCCGTCCGATGTCGCAGCAGGCGAACGTGGCCGGATACGACCTTTTGCGGGCTTCTTCGACGGCCGGCCCGAGCAGAAACTCGCCCGTCGTCATGACCCCGCCGCCCAAAAGGATCTTCTCCGGATTGAGCAGATTGATGAGCATTCCCAGCCCGATCCCCAGGAAGGTTCCGGCCCGGGCGAACGCTTCGCGCGCCGCCGGCTCTCCATCTCTGGCCCGGTAATAGATGTCCTCGGTTGTGACGGGGGCGCCTCTCCCGGCCAGGGCTTGATATTTCCGGACGATGGCCGGAGCCGAGGCTTCGGTCTCGAGACAGCCGCGGATCCCGCATTTGCAGAGCTCGCCGGACGGATTGACAACGACATGCCCGATCTCCGCGGCGTATCCGCAGCTTCCCTGCCACAGCTTGTCGCCGAGGATGATCCCTCCTCCGATGCCCGTCCCGATGGTCAGGAAGACCAGGCTCGTGACTCCTCGGCCGGCCCCGTGTTTCCATTCGCCGAAGGCGGCCACGTTGGCGTCGTTATCCACCAGGAACGGCGCGTCGATACGCTCGGCGATGGCCGGGTAGAGATCGAAATTGTCGAGATCGGAGTAGTTCGGCGACTGGAAGATCCTTTTTTTCTTGATATTGTAGATACCCGGAATCCCGAACCCGGCGGCGGCGATCGACCCGGGAGTTCTTTTTTTCAGGTCCTCCCAGCGGCTCCCGATCAGGGCCATGAGCTCCCGGATCGTCGGCGGGGTGGGCGTTTTGTCCTTGAAGAGGATCATCCCGGCGTCGTCGACGAGCCCGTATTTGATCTGCGTCCCTCCGAGGTCGAAACCGGCAACCACGGGCATGATCAACCTTTCTTCCGGCCGATGGCGGCGTAATTGGTCGGCGCGTAGAGCAGATCGTTCAAGCGGTCGATGTCCCGGTTGAGAATGCTCGCCGATTCGTCCCCGGCGGGCAGAGCCTGCAGCCGTTCTTCGCCGAGCGCCGCGGAATAATTGATCTCGACGTCGTCGAAGCCCGAGGATTCCAGGAGAAACTTTAGGGCCTGCGGATGGACGGGGCGCTGATGGGTCAGGTCGAGAAAATAGATCTGGACGAGGGCGAAGACCGAGGTGGGGTTGATCGTCTCCAGGAGGATGATGCCTCCCGGGGCCAGCTTGGCCCGGCTGAGCTCGATCATCTTTTTTAGATAGGCCGGCGGCAGGTGCTCGATGACCTGGGAGGAAAAGATGCCGTCGAGCGATCCGTCGGGCCATCCCGAGAGAACCTCCAAGAGGTCGCCTTTCACGCAGTTCAGGCCTTTCTCCAGACAGATGTCGACCATTTGGGCGTTGCCGTCCACGCCGAATCCCTCGAGGCCGTTCGTCTTGAGGAGCTCGAGAAATTCGCCGCGGCCGCAGCCCAGGTCGAGGACTTTTCCACCAGGGCGAAAATAGATGAGGTGAGGGGCCTGCTGCCGTTTGATGTCGTCCTCGGAGCCTCGGAAACGGTTTTCGAAGCCGGTATACAGGCCGTCTTCAAGAGGTCCGACGATCTCCCTGACCTCTGCGGAGGAGGGCAGTTTCTTTTTTTCGAGGACGGCCAAAAGGCGGTCCAGCTGGTCTTTCAGAAGAACGAATTTCTTGATCAGGAGCGCGGCGTCCTCCGAGCTCGCAGCGAGCTTGTCCACCCGCCATTCCATGCTCTTGAAGATCATCCCGACGTGGTTGCTGGCCAAGGCGTCCCATTCCTTGTCCTTGGCGTCGGTCAGGACGTTCTGAAGTTGGAGAATGTCGGCTAAGGCCGCGGCCAGAGAGGACATTTCGAGCGCGGGGGCCCGCTCTTTAAGGTCCTGGAGCTTTTGGGAGAATTCCTGTTCGAGGTCCCGCCGGCGCTGGGCGAGCGTCTCGATCGTCCGTTTCATCAGTCCTAAGCGGAGGGGTGGGTCTTGTTGTTATTGGGGGGGGCGGTCTCTTTGTCTTTGTCCTTGTCTTTGCCGCCGATGGAGCTTTTGAAGTTCTTGATTCCTTCACCCAGGGATTTGCCGAGATCGGGAAGCTTGCGGGCGCCGAAGATGATGATGATGATCAAGAGAATGATCAGCAGTTCCGGAAGTCCGAGCGATCCTATATGCATCTATTCCTCCTTCGCGGGCGTCCTGTCGGGCCGGCGCTTAAGGCTCAAAGGCAAGTTCAAAGTACCTCTTTCGCCTCGAATTGTCAATCCATGTCCTTTGAGTGTAAACGCAAAGTGAAAATGTCCGGTTCTGTGCAAAGTAGATATGTCCGGTTCTCTCATGGCTGGACTCGCTCCAGATGGCGGTTGTAGTAGAGTCGGGCGTTGAGTCTTCGCCAAGGATGGTCGGGGGGCGGGATGTA
>JAUYDS010000101.1 GCA_030691735.1 Candidatus Aminicenantota bacterium | reverse complement strand
TCCATGAACCTGTTCGGGCATAAACGAAAAAGGATTATTATCCTTTTTTTTATGGGCATTGTTTTGCCCAGCCTCCTCCTCGGCTACTTGGCGTTTCGGGGGGTCAAAAACGACCGAGCGCTGGTCGAAAAGAACAGGCTGGACGACCAGCGGCGAAATGCTGAGTCGGTCATCCGGACGGTCGGGGCCTATGTTTCGG
Organism: Candidatus Aminicenantota bacterium; assembly: GCA_030691735.1. Lineage (GTDB taxonomy): Bacteria > Acidobacteriota > Aminicenantia > Aminicenantales > UBA4085 > JAPKZI01. Next base: position 5,002 of record JAUYDS010000101.1, on the reverse strand, counting down.
CGGTGGAGCAGGATTTTCAAAAAGCTCTCGCCGATAAGCCAAGCGTCCCTCCCGACGCGTTCCTCCAGTCGTTGGAGAAATTCAAATTTGAGCATCCCTCCGTGGAAGAAATATTTTTCTTCCTGGATGCCGATAAGATCCGCTTCCCCATAGCTAAAGTCCTGTTCTTTCCTAAAGACCTCCTCCCTCTCACTCCCGTCGATCCGTGGCCGTCCTCCTTGGCCGAGAACATGTTGGCCGCGCAGCGGTTGGAGTTTGAGCAGAGAAATTACCGAGGCGCTTTGGAACGCTATCAACAACTCTTTGATGCCGCCAGCGCCGATCCGCAAACGAGAGGACCACTCCTGAACGCGATGGCCCGGGTCCAGAAAAAATCTGGGTTCAGCAAGGAGGCCATGAGCTCTTATGCGGCCATCGCCCGAGATTTTGACCGCGTCCGGATCGTCGGCGGAATGCCCCTGGGTTTGGCCGCCCGCCTCGAGCTCGGCTCATTGCAGGCCGCCTCCAACGACTTCCTCTCCGCCGCGAAGACCTACCTGGAGCTGTATAAGACGTTGGTCCAGGACGAGTTGCCGATCGAAGAAGCTCTCTATGAAAACGCGGTCCAAACGCTAAAAAATTCCCTGGTCGAGATCTTTTCGAAGGCAGCCTCGGACTCCGAGGTCCAGTCCCAAAGAAACGTGTTCCTGAATCTCGAGAACGAAGAGCGGGAAAAGAGGAAAGTGACGGAACGGCTGTTTCTTTTTCTAGCCGACGCGGGTCCGAATCTCAAGGCGAGATCACCCGAGGCCTCAGGGGCTCCTTCTGTCGCGACGACCAGGCTGACCCTGGAACTGGAGAAGAATTCATATCTCGTTTCCCTTTCGAATCCGAAAACCGGACGGGGCGAAAACCCGGCCGAGAGATGGGGATTTTTGCTCCATCCCATTGCCTTTCGCGAGAAGCTTCTTCGTCCGGCGCTGCAAAGCGGATTTCCTCCGGAAGAAACGGCCTGGACCGTCCGCGGGCAAGACGGACAGATCCTGATGACTTCGGAAAAGGCTCCCTCGGGAGCGCCGAGCTACAGGACGAGTTTTGAAAACAATTTTCCGAACTGGTCCCTCGAGCTCTATCAGCTCAATCCGCGGTTTCTCCAAACCCTCCTGGCCTCCCGCCAAAGAGTCTATTTTTACATGTTCCTCCTTATCGCCGGCATCCTCGGTTTCGGTTTAATCCTGTCCGTTCGCGCGGTCTCCCATGAGCTCGAGCTGGCCAAGATGAAATCCGACTTCGTTTCAACCGTCTCTCACGAATTTAAAAGCCCGCTGACGTCGATCCGGCAGTTGGCGGAAATGCTCCAGGCGGGGCGAGTCCCCTCCGAAGACCGCCGCCGGCATTATTATGATGTCCTGGTCGAGCAGAGCGAGAGACTCACCCTCCTCATCGACAATATTCTGAGCTTGGCCAAGATCGAGGACGGCCGACGAAGATTCGAGTTCAAGTCCGTCGAGATCAAGGCTCTCTTGAAAGAGGCGATCGCTCCGATAAGCGACCGCGTGCGCCATGAGGGCTTTACGATCGAAATGGAAACGGACGGCGTTCCGCATGTGATCATGGCCGACGGAGCGGCCCTTTCCCAGGCCCTGACGAATCTGATCGATAACGCGGTGAAATATTCCGGGGACTCGCGGCGCATCCTTCTTCGTTCTTCGGTCCAAGGACCTAACCTTATCATTTCGGTCAAGGACTTCGGCCAAGGCATTCATAAGGACGACCTGAACAAGGTCTTCGACCGGTTTTATCGGGGAGGTGATCCGCTGACGCGGTCCGTCAAGGGGAGCGGGCTGGGGCTGGCACTCGTCAAGGAAATCGTGAACGCCCATCGCGGGGAGGTTCGCGTCGAAAGCGAGCCAGGAGCGGGAAGCACGTTTTCCATCATGCTTCCGCTGCCGCATAGGGGAGCTTAGGACCATGGAAAAAATTCTGATCATCGAAGATGAAGAAAGCATCCTGATGGCCCTGGAGGACAATCTTCGGCTCGAAGGATACGAGGTGTCCAGCGCCAAGGACGGGCCGCGAGGCTTTTACCTGGCGAACGAACAAGCCCAGGATCTGATCATCCTGGACATCATGCTGCCGAAAATGGACGGATTTGAGGTGTGCAAAAAACTCCGCCAGGCCGGGATCGCCACGCCGATCCTGATGCTCACCGCCAAGAGCCGAGAGGCCGATAAGGTCCTGGGCCTGGAGCTCGGAGCGGACGACTACATGACCAAGCCTTTCAGCCCGCGGGAACTTTTAGCCCGGGTCAGAGCTCTCCTCCGAAGGGCGAAACCGCAACAGCCGGACATGGACCTCTGCCGGTTCGGGGACGTCGAGATCGATTTCAAAAAATATGAAGCGAAAAAGGGAGGAACGCCCATCGAGCTGTCCGCTCTTGAATTTTCGCTCCTCCACTGTTTGATCAGGAACAAGGACCGGGCCGTCTCCCGCGATGCTCTCCTCGATGCAGTCTGGGGGGAACAGGTGTACGTGGACCCGCGGACCGTGGACAAGCATATTTCCCAGTTGCGGAAAAAGATCGAAGATGACCCGCAGGCGCCCAAGTTCATTCTGGGGGTGAGAGGGGTCGGTTATAAATTCGGGGGATGATCGATCATTCACGGAATCTTCACACAATCGTAACCGAAGCGTCATGCATCCCTGAACGAATTGTTTTATCCTGCCCTCGGACGACGATGAACACATCGAGGAGGGAACCATGAACAAGAGAGGATTTATGCCGGGGCTCTTCGCCCTGGTCTTGATCCTGACGTCACCGGGGGCACTCCAGCAAAACGCCGAACAACTTTACCAGTCCGGCTTGTATCAGGAAGACGTGGCGGGGGACCTGTCGAAGGCCATCGCGATCTATCAGGACATCCTGAAGCGGTTTCCGGGAAACCGGGAAGTCGCGGCCAAGGCCCAGCTCCACCTCGGCTTCTGCTATGAGAAATCGGGCTTGAAGCAGGCCCAGGAGGCGTTTCAGAAAGTCGTGGAGAATTATCCGGAGCAAAGTGAGGCCGTGAAAGCTGCCCAGGCCAAGCTGGCCTTGTTTTTGAAGGCTCAAACGCCGGCGGCGAAAGACGACAAGGAATTCCAGCTCCGCCAGGTGTGGGCCGGCCGGGACGCCGAGCTCACCGGCTCGCCCAGCGCCGACGGGCGTTTTCTTTCCACCACGGATTGGAAAACAGGCGACGTCGCCATCCGCGACCTGACCACCGGCGAGATGCGCCGCGTCACAAAGACCGCAGACGTGATGCAGTCGAACATCTTCGCGCTCAACGCGATCTACTCGCCCGACAACCAGTGGATCGCGTATGCCTGGTACGACCCGAAGAAGTTCCAGGGCTTCGACCTGTGGCTGACCGGAGCGGACGGCACAGGCGCTCACCTCCTGTATCACGACGAAACGGCGTCCGTCTTTCCGGATGCCTGGACGCCCGACGGCAAGAACATCATTGCAACGGTGTCCGCGTCGAAGGAGAAGGTCAAGCAGATTGTCCTTGTCTCTGCCGCCAACGGCAGCGCTCGTTTGCTGAAGTCCTCGATCCCGGACCGATTCTCCACCAAAATCAGCGTGTCGCCAGACGGCCGCTCGCTCGTGTACGACATGCCCCAGGCGGACGGAAAGCGAGACATTTTCCTCTTTTCGCTGCCCGATGGCCCCGAGACCCGGCTGGTGGAGCATCCCGCCGACGACGGCGTGCCCATCTGGCAACCCGACGGCGAGAAGGTCCTCTTCATGAGCGACCGCACTGGAAGTCCCGCGCTCTGGGCGCAGAAAGTAGCCTATGGCAAGGCGGTTGCGCTTCCAGAGCTGGTGAAACAGGACATCGGCGGGAGCTTCATTCCGATGGGATTCACGAGGAATGGCGCCCTCTACTACGGCATAGCCACCGACATCAGCGACGTCTACGTGGCCACGATCGATCTGAAAGCGGGGCGCGTACTCGAACCGCCGGCGCCAATCAGCCAGCAGATGGTCGGCACGAGGTATCTGGCGAGTTGGTCCCCGGATGGCAAGTACCTGGCGTACCTGCGCATGCGGACACCTGGCACGCCCGGACACACAATCATCATTCGTAACTTCGATGGAGGCGAGGAACGCAGTCTTCACGTGGATGCCAGCACCATCCGCAGGCTCGCCTGGTTCGCAGATGGTACCGCGGTGATCTTTCCCGGCTTGGACCGGGATCGACGGCCCGGAGTCTTCCAGCTCGACCTCAAGAGCGGAGCGGTCACGACGCTCGTCCACGCCGAACCCAATGTGGTCATCCCGCAAGCCGGCGTCACGCGCGACGGCAAGTCGCTCGTCTATCTTGCGATGAATATCGTGAGCGGGTCGCAGCCGATCGTCGTCCGCGATCTGCAGACTGGTCAGGAGAAGGTCATCACGAAACCCTCTCCCACACCGACCGGCATGGCGCTCTCCCCGGACGGCCAGCAGGTGGCGGTCACGACCGCCGACGAAGCGAGCGGCAGGCACACAGTCATAGTGGTACCGGTCGCCGGCGGGGCGGCGCGGGAGATCTACGGAGTTGACAAGCCGCGCGCGATTGTCCGGCTTCCCTCGTGGACCCCGGATGGTCGGCAGATCCTCTGCGCCATCACGTTGCAGGACAAGCGCGAGTACTTCCTCTTGCCCGCCGACGGCGGCGAGCCACAGAAGCTTGCCTCCCCGATGAACGGCATCACCGACTTCAGTTTTCACCCCGACGGCCAGCGCCTGGCGTTTTCCGCAGGACGGTCGCAGAGCGAGGTATGGGTAATGGAGAACTTCCTGCCGCCGCTGAAAGTCGCCAAGTAGCTGGTAGAAACGGTGACAGAAAGCGAGGCAGGCGTCGAGTCAATGGACGAGCCTTCGCGGCGGAAGTGGACCCCCGGGCAATGCCCGGGGCACTCACCCGCGATGTAAATACGCGGCTGAGTACGGCGGAAACGGATCCCCAGACAAAGCCTGGGGCCCCTGCCGCCGCCCCGG
>JAUYDS010000096.1 GCA_030691735.1 Candidatus Aminicenantota bacterium | reverse complement strand
GCAAAGCCCGGGGCACTCACCCGCGATGTAAATACGCGGCTGAGTACGGCGGAAACGGATCCCCAGACAAAGCCTGCCCTCATTCGCTTCGCGAATGAGGACTGCAAAGCCTGGGGCCCCTGCCGCCGCCCCGGCCGCCGTTGACAGGAACGGCGGATTCGAAGAAGATGGGAACCATCATGGGCAGACTCGCCGATGTCGTCCGGATCGCGTGCGTTGTCCTCCTCGTCCCGGCCGCGGCATCCGCTCAGCTGAGAAACGCGGTGATCCACGGCCATGCGGGGTACGCGTTTCAGGAGGCGGGCAGCCTCCGTGGGGGTCTCGAGACCGGCTTCGGTTTCGCCTATCCGTTCGCCCAGCGCTTTTGGATCTCGATCGAATTCTCTCGCTGGAAGGCCGCAGCGAAGGGCGCTCCCCATATTCTTCAAGACGGCACGGTCACGGTCTCGCCGATCATCGCCTGTCTCCAATATGAATTCCTTGCCAACAAGTTCTTCATTCCCTACGCGTTCGCCGGCGGCGCCCTCGTCTTCGCGAGCTTCGAGATCGGTCCGTATGTCTCGATCCCGGAGGTCAAGATCAAGCAAACGATCGAGAACGGCCCAGCCTATGATCTCGGTGTCGGCGCGCGGATCCCATTGTCCCGGACGGTGAGTTTCTTCAGTGAAGTGAGTTATCTTGTCCGGAAGGGATGGGGAAAGACGATCATCCGGGACATGAACCTCGGGATTTCCCAGGAATCGATCGTGGTCAACCTGAAGACCGTCTTCATCAAATTCGGGCTGAAGTTTTACATTTGACGAGCGGTCGGCCGACGACCCCGTTGCTTTTAGCCCCGTTTTATCTTAAATTACCCCCTGGGCATATCCGGACCGCAAACATGTTGAGACCCGTCGGAAAAAAGCCGGTCTTCGCGATCCTCTCCATCGCGATCATCCTCGGTCTCTACGCCGTCCTTCGGGCGGAGATCGCCTATCCCTGGAAAGACGTCTTTATCGGATCTTTGGACGGAGGGGCCTGGTGCGGCCTCACCCTCATCCCCCAAAAGGACAGCGCGTTCGGTCTGCGTGTCAGGATCGAAAAGGACGGGACAATCATCGATGGAACCGACCTTTTTTATATGGTCTCGGAGGTCGGCCCGAACGCCGCCGACGGTCGCTACGCCCGTCTCAAATTCGACCTCGGCCTGCCCGTCCTCGCGGCGAATCAAAAAGCGGACACGCCCATCCTGATCAAACCATCGGATAAATCCGATACGCTGACGTTTGAATGGTCGCGCAAGGACGAGCGATCGGTCATCGGTCGCGTCCGGGCTCCGAAGAACGTCAAGGTCCAGCTCGTCCAATATTTTCCCTGGGACTTCAAAGGGCGTTATCGGGTCCTCCCGGACGGCCAGGTCCAGGGGGAATCCCGTTCGCCCAAGCCCGTCTACAGCCGGTTGTGGACGCACCGCCAAGGGGAAGCGGCCGCATCTCCCGAGGGAGAGGAGCTGACGCTCGTCTTCTCTCAGGACGATGAGCGCAGCGTTTATTTCGTCATCGGCGTCGGTGAGGACTCCGACAATCTGAAAAAGCGCATTTACCGCTACCAAAACACAAAGACCATCGATTCGGACCTGGCTGAGGAACAGGACCGCTATAACAAAAAAAGGGTCCAGATCAACGGCCTCTACAAGGGTGTTCCGGAGGCCATCACGGACAATCTCTCATGGATGGTCCTTTACCAGACGGGAAGCCATCGGCTCTACACCCCGGCCGGCCGCCGTTGGATCTTCAACCGTCCCGACGGGTCGCCTGATCATTGGCAGATCTTCGCTTGGGATTCGTTCTTCAACGCCCTCGAACTGTCTTTGGAAAGCACGAAGCTCGCCGCGGACGCCATCAAAGCCGTCCTCGAGACGCAATATCCGAACGGGAATTTCCCCAATTGGAGGAGCCGCTTCGGCGGGACGCCCGACCGGTCTCAACCTCCGATCGGGGCCTACGTCGTCCTCAAGCTGTTCCAGAAGACGGGGGACCGGGAGCTTCTGAATCTCGCTTATCCTTATCTCAAGAAATGGCACTCGTTCTGGAAAGCGAAAAAGCCCAACGGCCAGGCCCGCCGGGACGGCAACGGCGACGGCCTCCTTGAATGGGGCTCGGACCGGGAGCTCGTGGCCGACAAGGCCCCCGTTTGGGAAATGGACGCTCCCGGCGAAACGCGGGCGAAATGGGAATCCGGCATGGACGACCTTCCCAACTGGGACGACGTGCCGTACAACACGGAAACGGGCACGCTGACCATGAACTGCCTCGACCTCAACTGCCTCTACGCGCTGGACGCCTGGTGCCTGTCGCAGATGGCCGCGATCCTCGACCGTCGCGAGGACGATGAGGTCTTTTTGGCTGAGTATGAAAAGATGAAGGAGCTCATCAACGTCCATCTCTGGAACCAGCGTGAAGGATTTTATTATGACCGGCATTGGGACGGCCGTTTCTCGACGCGCAAGGCGGCCTCCAATTTCTATCCGCTCTTGGCTCGGATCCCCGACGAACGGCGGGCCCAACTCATGCTGCGGCACCTCCGCAATCCCAAGGAGTTCTGGGGCGATTACGTCATCCCGACGATCTCGAAGGATGACCCGGCCTTTAACGATCCGAAGAATCCCGACCGTCAATACTGGCGCGGAACGATCTGGCCGCCGACGAACTATCTGGTCTACCAGGGGCTCAAAGCCTATGGAGAGGACGCCTTGGCCTCCGAGTTCGCCAAAAAGAGCTGTTCGCTCTTCATGCGGAGCTGGACGAATTTTCAGCTCTGTCCCGAGAATTTCCATCCCCTGACGGGCGAGGCGGCCGGCCAAAGGTTCCAAAGCTGGGGTCCTCTGTTCGCCCTCCTGGCCGTCGAAGAATACCTGGATTTCACGCCCTGGGAGGGGTTCCGTTTCGGGATGATCCAGCCGGACAGCAAAGGCACGCTTTCCCGGATCTCCATTCAAGGCCGGAGCTACGACGTGGAAGCCTCCAAAGGCGAGATCGTTCTCCGCGAGGAAGGGAAGGAGATTGTCTCGATCGACGGCGCGGCCGTTGTCCGGCACTTTCTCTACTCGGACAATGAAGTATCGTTCGAGATCCGGTCCATCGCCGCGCGAACGGTGAAGATCCAATTCCTCAAGAGGGGCAAGTACCAGCTTCTTATCGACAACCAGCCCAAAAAGATTTTCAGCGGCCGGTCTATCAAATTCGATGTTCCGGAAGGTCCTCACACCGTCGAGATCCAACTTCTCGAAGAGCTGGAATGACGGTCGGTCCCTATTTTCGGCTGTCCAGATAGGCTTTTTTCAACGTATCGCCGCGAACTCCCTGCCGCAAGGCCTCCAAGGCCAGGATCTCCTCCGGCGGAATGTTGCCGAGGTTCACGTTCGGTCCGAAGCGCAGGATGAGGTCCTGCTGCTGGTTCTTCAGCGGCGCTTCCCAAATCAGGACGGCGGGATCGGGGACTCCGGCGATGATATTTTCCATTTCGTCCACGCGCGTCCGGCCTTCCTGGTCGAAGATGCCGACGCCTTTGCCCGCTTCTCGCGCTTCGATGATGACCTTGAGCGCGCCGTTCTCAAGATCCTCGCCGATGAGCCGATGGATCAGGGAGATGGGAAGGACCTCATGGGGGTCCTTTTTTCCGACCTCGGTGATGACCTTGAATCCGTGATCGACGCTCTGCCGGATGATTTCGGCCCTGGTCCTGAGGCCGATGTCGATCGTTCCGTCCGAGACCTCGATGGCGGAGAAGCCGAGGTCCTTGGCCCGGTCCAGGTATTCTTCCACGACGCCCTGCCAGACCGCGACCTCCAAGAAGGTTCCTCCCGGCATCACTTCGATCCCTCGCTCCGTGATCTTCGCGTTCTTTTTCCGCAGCAGCTTCCCGTCGTAGAAGGCCGACGTTCCGAACGTTAATTTGATCACGTCGATATAATCGGAGGCGATATCGAGCAGGTCATCGAGTTGCCGCGGTCCGACGTTTTTATCGATGACCATGGTCAGCCCCGTGGTCCTGGGTTTCCGGCTCCGGCCGGAGACGGGCATCCGGATGACCCCCTCCCAGGCTTTGGATCGGGACTCCCCGGGTTTCATTTCTTTCTGTCGCATGTGCGAAGCTCCTTTCAAAATCGGGGACACATACCGGAGGGCATGTCCCCATTCTATTAAATGAGATCTCCCCAGCATTCGAAGGGATTGGAGAGGACGGCCGCGATCCGCTCGACCGATCCGTGCTTGACCAGCGCTTGGGACGCTTTCAGGCGTTTTCCGGCGAGGGCCTTATGATCGAAGCCCGGGACCGGGAGGCGGTCATAAAGAACAACGGTTTCGGCGATCTTCTGGGATAGGTTGTCGAAGACGCTTTTCGCGGCCATGTTCGGGTCGCCGATCGGATGGGCTATGAATCCGGGTCGGCCCTCTTCGATATGGGGGAAGACCAGGACGAGGCTTGGCTGGACGAGCTTATCGCGCCGGCTCTGGCGCGGGGAAAGGTCGAGCGCGATCTTGTTCCGCCAGAGGGCATCGCCCGTGATCCCGGTCCATTCGTGGGGGCAGAATTCCGGAAAATCGTGGAGGAGCGTTCCGAGCCGGATGTTGTCGACGAGCGATCCTTTGAACCAGGTCAGTCCCCCCGCTTCGAAGCGGAAATGGACGGTTTCCGTCGAGAAGAGCGAAAGACCCTTGGCCAATCCGCTCAGGAGAAAAACCGTTTTGCCGCTGCCGGCTCCCCCGGCCACGACGAACAGGCGGTCGGCCCGTTCATCATAGAGTCCGGCCGCGTGGAAGCTGAAAATGCCGTGTCGCGATTCCAGCAGATGCAGGATGAACCGGTAAAGGAAGCCCTGATTCCCCCATAGACTGAAGCGGATGTCCGAGGCTTTTCTTTCGAGATCGAGAAGAGGTCCGCGAAAGACGGCCTTCCGGCCGGACAAGGAGTATTCCAGCGGGCCCGAACGGGTCCTGTCCAGAACGATCCGGCCGTCCGGGCGAACCGGGACCGGGATCTCCCTCACTTCCCGGAAATCCGTAAGGAGCGAAGGGACCTCGACGGGCGGCGGGAAGCGGGGGAGCAGGGCCCGGCTGTTGGATTCGAGACCGACCGTCGCTTCGAGGATCTGAACGCCCATTCTATGAAGCATCTGTCTTTCCGTCAAGGGACGAGCCTTCGCGGCGGAAGTGGACCCCCGGGCAAAGCCCGGGGCACTCACCCGCGATGTAAATACACGGCTGAGTGCGGCGGAAGCGGATCCCCAGACAAAACCTGCCCTTATTCGCTTCGCGAATGAGGACTGCAAAGCCTGGGGCCCCTGCCGCCGCCCCGGCCGCCGTCGAGAAATGGTTATGATACACGAACGGGCGGGCTTGAACAATGATGGACTCGGCGGAAAGTCCTTGAGATTAAAACAAAATGTAACATTTCGCATGTTCGGCTTGAGCTATACGTTCGGTTCGATTTACACGAACGTGATCAATCCCCGCTTCGGTTCGGGCAGCGGGACCTCGATCAGCATTTCGATGTAAGAAGCTCGGGGAAGGCGTCTCGCTCCTCCATGGACGCCGCGTCTCATTTATGTTTTGACTTCCTCGGCGGTTTGTATAAGATAACGTTCTGACGCGCGTTCGACGCGATCAGAACGATCCGATGCGAGCCACCCCGGCCTGCCGGCAAGCCATCCAAAAGGGAGAGGGCATATCCATTCTCCCGATCCCTATAGCTCCTGGATCATGGACCGACCGTCCTGAAGATCCGGGCGCGTCCCCCCGTTCTTTCCAAAGGAGGCTCATGCGATCTCCTCTGGGAAGCCTCGAAAAAGGGAAAGCCGCCAACATCGTCCTCTCGGACGGCGACCTCCTGGAAACGCGGACGAACATCAAAAAGGTCTACGTCGACGGGAGGGATTGCGACCTCTCGAATAAATACACGGAGCTCTTGGAGAAGGTCAAGAAAAAATAGAAGAACGAACGGAGAGAGAATCTTCGCGACAAACGCGGAGTTTCTCCGCGAGGAGGTCAAGGAATGAGAATGATGAAGCGATTGCTTCCAGGCTCGCTGGCTTTTTTTCTGGCGTTCGCTGGATATTCGGCGACAAGGTCGGTTCAGCCGGCCGTTGAATACGACATCTTAATCAAGAACGGTCTCGTTTATGACGGTTCTCTGGCCCCGCCCGCGAAGATGGATATCGCCATCGGCGGAGACCGGATCATCAAAGTCGCCAAGTCGATCGCAGGGACAGCCTCACGCGTCATCGACGCCAAGGGTTCGATCATCACGCCCGGCTTCATCGACCTTCACACCCATGTCGACGACGGCATGTATTTTACCGAGAACCGGGCTTGTTTGAACTATCTGACCCAGGGCGTCACCACGGTCGTCGTGGGGCAATGCGGTTCGAGCGCCTGGCCGATCTTCGAGAAGGCCGAAGATTTGATCAGCACCTGGACGAAGGAGGGCATCGGTCCGAACGCGGCGGTCTTGGTCGGACACGGCACCGTCAGGAATATCGTCCTGGGCATGGAGAACCGGGAGCCGACCCCGGAAGAGCTCGAGAAGATGAAGGCCATGGTCAAAGAGGCCATGGACCAGGGAGCCTCTGGTCTTTCAACGGGGCTGATCTATTTGCCGGGATCTTACGCCAAAACGCCCGAGATCATAGAATTGGCCAAGGTCGTCGCCCCTTATGGCGGGATCTATCATACCCATATCCGGAACGAACGGAACAATCTTCTCAACGCCGTGCGCGAGGCGATCGAGATCTCCGAAAAAGCCGGCCTGCCGGCCCATATCTCGCACTTCAAGGTCATGGGCAGAGCGAACTGGGGTTTGGTCAAGGACGCCAGCTCCGTCATCGAAGAGGCCCGGGCCAAAGGACTGACCATCACCGCCGACCAATATCCTTATCCGTTCACGAACGGATATCCTTACTCTCCGCTGATCCCGCGGGCGACCTGGAACGGCCGGGAGGCCGCGGACCGTCTGACCGCGGCCGACGTCACCAAGATCTTCGACCACCTCGGCGACGCGGAGCTCATCGAGCTTTATAAAAAGGTGACCCCGTTCTATCCCCTGTCCCAACACCAGCTCCAGTTTCTCAACGGCCTGCCGCGGAAGCGGCTGGTGGATTTCGCCGCGTCGTCCCTGTTCGAAATCGCCGATTTCCAGGGCCCGGAGAACATGCGGGAACGGCGGCTTTTTCTGAAGAGGCTGGCCGATCCGGACGAGGGGCGGAAGATCCGCCAGGAGGTCCGCACCGCCATCGACAACCCTCTCGGTCCCGAGAATTACGTCGTCGGAATCTGCGTCGAGAAGAACCTCGAAGGGAAATCGCTCAAAGAGGTCGCCGCGCTCAAGGGCAAATCCACCGAAGACGCGGCCATCGAGCTCGACCTGATGGGCGCCAAATGCATCCCGTTCCAGATGGGCGAACCCGACATCGAATATATCATGAAAAAAGACTGGGTCGGTACGGGAAGCGATGGCACGGCCCCCTCTTACGGCATCGGCCTGACCCACATCCGGTCCTATTCGACGTTCCTCCGGAAGATCAAGAATTATGCCCTGGACAAGCCGGTCATCTCCATGTCCCAGGCCATCCGCTCCCAGACGTCGCTTCCTGCCCGGATCATGAAATGGGACGATCGCGGCTGGATCAAGGAAGGATTTAAAGCGGACATCGTCGTCATGGACCTCAGGGGCCTGAAGACGCCGACCTCCATTTCGAATCCGCACCAATACAGCCGCGGCGTCGATTATCTCGTCATCAATGGCCGACTGGTCCTGGAGAAGGGGACCTGGAACGGGGCCCTACCCGGAAAAGTGCTGAAGCTCAAAAGGTCTTGAGAGCCTGACCGGCACCTCGCTCGTCGAACCGTCCCTATGGATGCGCGACCATCTGCCGGATCGGGCCGTCATCGCCACGGGCCGGATCGGCGCCGTCGGCTATTATTCGAAAAAAAGGATCTTCGACGGCGGCCGGGGCGGCGGCAGGGGCCCCAGGCTTTGCAGTCCTCATTCGCGAAGCGAATAAGGGCAGGCTTTGTCTGGGGATCCGCTTCCGCCGCACTCAGCCGTGTATTTACATCGCGGGTGAGTGCCCCGGGCTTTGCCCGGGGGTCCACTTCCGCCGCGAAGGCTCGTCCCTTGACTACAAGTTCGGTTTGACCGAACCGGCCGTCGCGGGGCTGAGACGAACGGCCCGGGAACCGTTCGAGGACCCTCGTGATCCGGATCTGGCGAAGACCTGGGCGGAAACCAAACCCGGCTATTTCCGCGAGGACCTTCGGCGGATCCGGAAGATCTTTCGTCTGGGTTTGGGAAAAATCGAGACCCTGACGATCCACGGCCAGGACTATCGGCCGCTCAAGACGTTCCCCATAGGGATTGACGCCGAATGGATTCTCTGCGAGCGGTATGACCATCTTCTTGGCGAGGCCCCGGCCAAGCCTCTTGATAATTCCCCGGAAAAGCATTAGTTTTTAGAAGTGTCCTTAACGCTTCAAGGAGGATCCATGAGCCCAAGATTTTCCAGACGTGATTTCCTCAAAACCGGGGTGACCGTCGGTGCCGCGACCTTATCGGGCCGGGGCCTTTTTTCCGGAACCGTGCAGACCGCGCCGGCGGTCTCGGGGGCGCTGCGCGTCGTGTCGTCCGGCAACGGCATCCGCGCCACCGAGAAAGCGATGGAGATCCTGAACAAAGGGGGCGATCCGCTCGACGCCGTGATCGCCGGCGTGAACATCGTCGAAGACGACCCCAACGATATGTCCGTCGGCTACGGCGGGCTTCCCAACGAGGACGGCGTCGTCGAACTCGACGCCTCGGTCATGTATGGACCGACACACACCTCCGGAGCCGTCGCTTCGATCCAGAACATCAAAAACCCCTCGAAGGTCGCCAAGCTGGTCATGGAGCGGACCATGCACTGTCTTTTGGTCAGCGAGGGAGCGCTCAAATTCGCCTTGGCCCACGGCTTCAAGAAGGAAAACCTCCTTACGGACAAAGCTCGCGAAGCCTGGCTGCGCTGGAAAGAGACGCTCTCGGACAGGGACAACTGGCTTCCCGCCCAGATCAGAAAGCTGCCCGAGGACCTCCAGCCGGTGATGATGACCCACGGCACGATCAACTGCATCGCCATCGACGCTCAGGGCCGACTGGCCGGCGTCACGACGACGAGCGGCTTGTCCTGGAAGATCCCCGGCCGCGTCGGCGATTCCCCGATCATCGGCGCCGGCCTGTACGTGGACAACGCCGTCGGCGCCGCGGGTTCGACCGGCCTCGGCGAGGCCAATATCCGCACCTGCGCCAGTTTCCAGGTCGTGAACTTCATGGGCCAGGGGATGTCGCCCGAACAAGCCTGTCTCAAAGCGCTGGAGTCGATCGCGGAGAAGACGAAGCTCTGGCCGCGGGCCCTGAACCTGGTCAATGCCGAAGGCCGGCCCAGTTTCGGATTGAATTTCTACGCTCTCAACAAAAAAGGAGAGTTTGCCGGCGCGACCATGTGGAGCGGACCCAAATACGCGGTCCACGACGGCCGGAAGAACGAGCTTAGGGAGTGCGCTTTCCTGTATAAAACGAAATAGGCGCGGAAGCCATCCTCGCCAGATCAAAAGAGAGAAGGGCGGATCACTCCTCTTCGAGGATCAGGACCTTGAATCCGTCCTCGCAGAGTCTCTGCGCGATCTTCTGCGAAATCTCCAGGTTCTTGGCCTTGATCCGGACGCGATAATAGACTTGGGAGGGGGTCTTGTATTCGGTGATATAGACGTCCTTGAACTTCTTCCGCAATCGGCTTTCGAGCTCCCGGGCGTAGTCCTCATAGATGAAGGAACCCACTTGGACGGAATAGACGGGTGACTTTAGCGCCGCCTGGGGCTGGTCCTTCAAAATATCGATCCGGACGGGGGCAATGCCGGTGCCGACCATGTCGATTAGGCAAGCCGCCGCGTACGACAGGTCGATGATCCGTCCCCCGACGAACGGGCCGCGGTCGTTGATCCGAACGACGGCCGAACGCCCGTTGTTCAGATTCGTCACCATACAGCGGGTCCCGAAAGGGAGGGTCTTATGGGCGGCCGTCATGTCGTTCATATTGTAGATCTCTTTGTTGGATGTCCGTTTGCCATGGAAATCCGATCCATACCAGGAGGCGATCCCGATCCGGACGTTACCGCCTGGGAAGTATCTGGTCCGCCGGGAGCAGGACGTCAGCAGCCCAACGCCGCAGAGCATCAGGATCAGCGTCTTTTTAAACACGAAACATCTCTGCGTGTTCATATCGCGCTTTTATCATGCCAACCCATCGCACAGATGTCAATCGCCAGAACGGGTGAATTCAAGTCAAGGGACGAGCCTTCGCGGCGGAAGTGGACCCCCGGGCAAAGCCCGGGGCACTCACCCGCGATGTAAATACGCGGCTGAGTACGGCGGAAACGGATCCCCAGACAAAGCCTGGGGCCCCTGCCGCCGCCCCGG
>JAUYDS010000040.1 GCA_030691735.1 Candidatus Aminicenantota bacterium | reverse complement strand
GGGGGCTCGGGGAGGGACTCGGGGAAGAAGCTCGCTCCCCGCGGAAATCTTAACGCCGACATCGTTCGGTTTTTTCGGCGGCGAGTACCTCGCACGAATTTCTAATTCGATCAACATGATTTTTGCTGACGTCGCGGGGATGTGCTTACCTGAGGAATTACGCTCGGGTATTCTCGCCGGCCGCAAAACGCGGCTTCCCGAAAAAACCGAAACGCAGCGGCGAGATTTCCTAATGGTCGCTTCGCCTTCTTCCCCCTCGTCCAAGTTAATCATAAGTGCTTTATTAAACGCGTCTTCGGTAGCCGGGGTGAGAGGCCTGGCGTTGGAAACACGTCAGCGGCCGAATGCTAATTCGGAGGGCATCAACCTCCTTTCTTTTTGAATTATGGTTAACGTCCCCGGAATAGATAAGGGGAAACGATCGAAGGCATGGGGTTTATTTTGTCATCGGCGAGCGAAGAAGCGGGCGAACGCACAATTCACGGATTGAACCGAAAGACGAGATCGGGAAACGGCTGAGCGACCATGGAGGGTTTATCCTTTCCCAGCTGTCCTTCGAGGACAGCCGATCCGGAAGAGATCGGCCGGCGAAGCATGTTTGAGCTTCCCGGCGCACTCCCGTAGTTCGGAAGCCGGGAAGCGAGTTCTGAGCCGCCGAGAAGGACGGGGAGGAAACGGCGTGAAAAACCCGAGTCGGGAGCGAAGGCGTTTCCCGATCTTGTCTATACGACCCGCGACGAGGAGAGCGTTCGCCCGCTTCGAGCGAGCTTCTTCCCCGAGTCCCTCCCCGAGCCCCCCGTTTGACAGGAGAGGAGGATTTCTGTATAAGAAAGGGCACTCTTCCGACCTCGCAGAGAAGGATATGGAGAGGAAGGAGCCGTCATGATCGATTATAGACTGACCGAAGAGCAAGTCGCGCTGCAGGAAATGGCTCGGGAGTTCGCCCGGAAAGAGATGGCCCCGAACGCGGCCAAATACGATCAAGGTCATGATTTTCCCCAGGAGATCATGCAGAAAGCCTTCGACGCCGGGTTCATGACGTGCAATATCCCCGAATCCTACGGCGGCGGCGGTTTGAGCAACTTCGAGCTGGCCCTCATCAGCGAGGAGCTGTCCGCCGGCTGCCCGGGGATGTTCACCACCATCATGGCCGTATCGCTGGCGACGACGCCCGTCGTCCTCTACGGTTCGGACGAGCAGAAGAAAAAGTACCTCGCTCCGATCTGCCGGACCATGGGTCTGGCTTCCTATTGTCTCACCGAGCGCGAATCCGGGTCGGACGCCGGTTCGATCAAAACAAAAGCGATCAAAGACGGGAGCGATTATGTCCTGAACGGTTCGAAATGCTTCATCACCAACGCGGGGGTCGCCAGCCTCTATGTCGTGTTCGCCAAGACTTCTCCCGAGAAAGGGGCGAGGGGCATGAGCGCCTTCATCGTCCCGCGCGGAACGCCCGGTCTGACGATCGGCAAGGTCGAGGACAAAATGGGCCATCGGGCTTCCAATACGGCTGAGATCTTTTTCGAGGACTGCCGGATCCCGGCGGAGAATCTTCTTGGGAAGGAACGGATGGGGTTCATCATCGCCATGAAGACGTTCGATAAAACCCGCTCTTCGGTCGGCGCGGCGGCCGTCGGCATCGCCAAAATGGCCCTCGAACATGCCGTCAACTATGCCAAGACGCGGACCCAGTTCGGCAAGCCCATCGCCCTTTTTCAGCTGATCCAGGCTAAGATCGCGGACATGGCGACGGAGATCGCGGCCTCGCGCCACCTTGTCTGGCACGCCGCCTGGCTGTCCGACCAAGACCTGCCTTGCGGAAAAGAATCGGCCATGGCCAAAGCCTATGCTACAGACATCGCCATGCGAGTGACGACGGAAGCGCTCCAGATCTTCGGCGGCTACGGATATATGCGGGACTATCCCATGGAGAAGCTGATGCGAGACGCCAAACTCCTCCAGATCTATGAGGGGACGAACGAGATCCAGCGCCTCGTGATCGCCCACGAGGTGATCGGGCCGGTCAAGAAATAAGGCTTGAATTCGGGCCAAAAAAAAGGGACGTTCAAAGAACGTCCCTTTTTTTCTATAAGAGGGAAGCGTTCCTCCCCCCTCCGTTCAGGGGAAGGACGGATCCTATTCCGAGATATATTCCGGAACGAGACCCAGCGTCTCAACGCCGGCGGCCTTGCAGATGTCGATGAGGTCGACGACCTTGCTGAAAAGACACTTGATGTCCGCCCGGACGAAGATGGTCTTATCGGATTTCGTGGAGTAAAGCCGGCGCAGCTCATCGCCGGCGGATTTGAAGTCCTTGAAATTGTCCTTATTGATATCGATGGTCAGGTCTTTTTTCAGGGTCACGACGATCAGGCTGCTGGCCTGGCCGGCCGAGGTGTCGGACGATGTCTCGGGGAGACGGACATCGATGCCCTTCTGAACAAGGGGGGTGATGACCATGAAGATGATCAGCAACACCAGAAGGACGTCACACAGCGGAACGACATTCGGTTCTGCCTTTGCCATAAGTTCCTCCTTACACAGTCCGATAAGGAAAACTATTGTATGATACTTGGATTTATCCTGTCAACGTGTTTGTGCCTGACCCGTCGAACAGTTCAAGATGAGGGGGACACGATACCCTGTCCCCGTCTTTTTAAATCGCATCAGAACGATCATTTCATTGTCTCCAACGGGGATAGGGAATCATGTCCCCGAAACTGTTCGACGGTCAGGTTTGTTCGGTTTGCGGCCGCGGACGATGCCGCGCGGCCGACCCGTTCTACTTCAACGTATCGTAGGATTTCTTGATGTTGTTCGTCTTGAACACCAGGAGCGCCCGGCCCGTTCCCGCGGAGCTCCCATAGCAGTATTCGATATCGATGACCGCGTTCCCCAACAGGGCTCCGATCTCGGCGCCCGCTCCGATCCGGTCGCTGATCTCGACCGTGATCACGCGGTTCGTTTTGACCTTGTAGCCCAGCGAGCGAAGGCCCGTCTCCGCCTTTTTATTGTTGGACGTGAGGAGGCGGAAGTGGCCTTCTTCGTCATGCGAAAAAACGGACAGCGCCCGGAGATTGACGCCGGCGTTGGCCAGGGTGCCCAGAACCCGACCGAGAATTCCGGGTTCGTTCGGCGTGATCACATGGAGCTCGGTCTCGATGTTGACGTTATGCACCTGTCATTCTCCTTTTTGAGAGCCCTCATTATATCAGAAACCGTGCGGCCCAGGGAAGCAAAATAACTAGGGGACAGGACGGAAGGCTTGTCTTTTCGCCGCTTTTCAATATAATTAACGGCCGCGCCTCGAACGAGAAGGACCGTGTCGAAACCTAAGGTCGCCATCATCGACAACTCCATTTATCCGGAGATCTACAAGCCGGTCGATCATTGGAAACACTATCTCCGTGATGCCGAGTGGAAAGCGTTCTACGCTCCCGGCGGCGCTCTCCCGGGCTTGGGAGATTTCAGCCATTTCATCCTGACGGGATCGGAAGCCTCCATTTTGGACCGGGCGTCCTGGGTCGAACGGGAAGTGGACTTCGTCCGCGAAGCGTTCCGTTTGGATCGGACTCTGTTGGGAAGCTGTTACGGCCATCAGCTCTTGGCCCTGGCCCTGGCCGGGCCGGGACATGTCGGAAGATGCCGCGAACCCGAGATCGGCTGGATCCCGATCGAGATCACGACCGATTCTCCGCTCCTGGGTCCCAAGGGAACAGCCTACACGTTCTCCGTCCATTTCGATGAGGTCAGGGATCTCGAGGACCCTTTCATCGTCCTGGCTTCGAGCCCGATTTGCCCCATCCAGGCCTTCGGCGTGAAGGACCGCCCGGTCTGGGGTCTGCAGATCCATCCTGAGATCGATGTCGAGGCGGCCCGGGGATTGCTCCGGGATTTTGGCGGCGTTTTTCCCAACGTGATCCCTTTATACCGGAAAGCCCTGGACGCCGAACCCCGCGATTCCGGGATCATCTTCAAGATTATCAAAGGATTTCTGCGAT
Source organism: Candidatus Aminicenantota bacterium (assembly GCA_030691735.1). GTDB lineage: Bacteria > Acidobacteriota > Aminicenantia > Aminicenantales > UBA4085 > JAPKZI01. The sequence continues at coordinate 372 of JAUYDS010000040.1, read as the reverse complement.
TTTCCCCTTGACAAACGTCGGGAATTATATGATCTTAGAAGGAAGCAGTCTCATAAAAAGGGATCGCGCCCATTTTTTCATAAGGAGGCCTTCATGAGAAACCGAAAGCTCGTTCTTCTTGTCACAGCCCTTTTGGTTATTTTTACGGTCGTTTCCTTCGCCCAGACCAAGAAGCTGACCCGGATTGGCGTCAATACGTTCGCCCAGGTCAGGGGAAACATCCCTACAGCTCAGGTCATGAAGACCATCGCCGAGAAATACGCCGGCGACATCAAATACGGATTTGACAAGGTCGGGATGAGCGATCTCTATCTCCCTTTCCTCGACCAGTTGAACGCGGGCGCGTTCACCGAGAAGAGCATCCCGGTCGGC
>JAUYDS010000154.1 GCA_030691735.1 Candidatus Aminicenantota bacterium | reverse complement strand
AGTCCGACGCTGTCCTTGAGCTTCATGATGCCGAGCGACGCGAACACCGAAAAAACGAGGGCGACGGCGAGAGGCATCATCTGAAGAACGAGGCCTAGAGCCACACCGGCGAAGGCGATATGGGACAGGCCATGTCCGATCATGGCGTCTTTGCGCAGAAGGAGAAAGACGCCGAGCAATGCGCAGGCTAGGGCGATGAAGAGACCCGCCAGCAGAGCCCGTTGGAGGAAACCGTAAGTGATCAGCGCTTCCATCGTCCGCTCCGTTCCTAATGCTGATGGGAGATGAGATGGTGCCCCCCGGCCAACATGTCCTTGAGGGTGTCCGAGCGGCAGAATTCCGCGTGGCTGCCGTGATAGACCAGCCTTTCGTTCAAACAGGCGACCCGGCTGATGTGGCGGTCCACGATCCCGATGTCGTGCGTGATCAGAACGATGGTGATGCCCTCATCCTTGACCAGGTGGTCGAGGAGCTCATAGAAATGACTTTGCGTTTCCGCGTCCACTCCCGTTGTCGGTTCGTCGAGGAAGAGGATCCGGGGCCGGTTGACGATGGCCCGGGCGATGAAGATCCTCTGTTGCTGTCCGCCGGACATGCGGCCGATCCGCCGGTTCTCGAATTCGTCCATGCCGACGACCTGAAGGGCGCGCCGGATGGCCGTCTCTTCTTCACGACGCGCGTCACGGTTCCCCGGCCGCGGGGCCCGGAGGGCCATTGCCACGACCTCGCGAGCGGAGGCGGGGAACAGCGGATCGAAATGCGTCGCTTTTTGCGGCACATATCCGATCGCCGGTCCGTCGGCGAAATCTTCGCGGTTTTGACCTGAGATGAGGACCCTCCCGCGCTCCGGCCGCAAAAGGCCGAGGATAATCTTCAACAGCGTCGTTTTGCCGGACCCGTTCGGACCGATGATCGCCAGGAAATCGCCCGGATGGATCCGGAAGGTGATGTCGCGGAGGACGGGCTGGGAGCCGTAGCTGAACGAAACGTTCTCGACCGAGATCAAAGCGCTGTCCTCAGCGGCAGGCCAGTCCATGCTTGAAGCTTTCCAGGTTCGATTCCATCAAGTCGATGAAGGTCACCCCGGCCGCGATCTGCTCCTTGGTCAGGTTGTGTCCCGGATTGAGGAGCCGGATGTCGGCGCCGATCTCGCGGGCGATGAGCCGGGCCATCTTGTCGCTGACGCCCGGTTCGAAGAAGACCGTTTTGATCTTCCTTGTCTTGGCTTCGGCCATGATCGCGGCCAGCTCCTTCGGGGTCGGCGCCGCGTCCGGGCTCAGGCCGTAGACGGCGACCTGTTCGAGACCATAGCGGCGGGCGAAGTAGCCGAAGGCCTCGTGGCCCCCGAAGATGAAGGTCTTTTGAAGGCAGGATCCGAAGGCCAGGCGGCATTTCTCGTCCAGACGGCGCAGACTTTCTTTATACCGAGCGGCATTCCGTTCGAAGAGCCCGGCGTTCTCCGGTTCGAGGGTCTGCAAGAGATCTCGGAGACGATCGATGAGGACCAGGTCCAAACCGAAATCGAGCCAAATATGGGGATCGAGCGATGGGGACGCGTCGCGATGATCTCCCTCCGGTCCCGGAGAGAGGAGCGGGAGCTCGCGGCCGGCCTCGAAAACCTTCAAACCCGGCCGGGCCGCGCCTTTCAAGATATCGCTGGCCCATGGTTCCAGGCCGTGTCCGATATAAATGAACACATCCCAGGAAGCGAATTTCCGGATATCGCTGACCTTGGGCTGCCAGGTATGGACTTCGGCTCCGGGCGGAAGGAGGAGACCGACGTCTCCCCTTTCCCCGGCCGTTTCCCGGGCGAATTCCTGAAGCGGAAAGACCGTCGTCAGGATCCGGATCCGAGGCTTCTCTTGAGGGACGATGGAGGGACGAGCCAGACCAAGGAAGCCCGCGCTGAACATGGAAAAAAGGATGAAAGCGGCGGCTCGGTTCATTTTCATGGATGATATCTTCAGTGGAAAACGCACCGCCATTCTAAAGAAAGCCGAGAAGAAAATCAATCGCGCGCGCCGGCGAGACGACAGGCCTTGAACGCCCGTGTCTTTTATGGCATGATTTTTTCGCTATAAAACTGTCTTAGGGAGGCTCAATAGTCATGTCCAACGCTTTGTCCGGATTGAAACCCGCTCATCTTTGGAAGCATTTCGAACAGATCTTGAGGATCCCCCATTGTTCGGGCTGCGAAAAAGGCCTGGCCGATTATATCGGCGCCCAGGCCAAGGGCCTTGGCCTGTCCTGGAAAAAGGACAAGGCCGGAAACGTCATTGTCCGCCGACCTGCTTCGCCCGGCCATGAGAACGCCGAGACCGTCATTTTCCAAGGCCATCTGGACATGGTCTGCGAAAAGAACTCCGACATCAAACACGATTTCGGCAAGGACCCCATCGAAGCCGAGATCAAGAACGGCTGGATCCACGCCCGCGGCACCACTCTCGGTGCGGACAACGGCATCGGCGCCGCCGCCTGCCTGGCCATCATGGAGGACGCTTCGCTCGTCCACGGGCCGCTGGAGTTTCTGTTCACCGTGGACGAAGAGACCGGTTTGAACGGAGCCCGCGGCCTTGAGCCGGGCGCCCTGAAAGGGAAGAATCTGATCAATCTCGACAGCGAAGAGGAAGGGACGTTCACCATCGGGTGCGCCGGCGGAGCCGAGTCCGAGATCACCTTCCCGATCAAAAGAAAGACATCCCGGATGAAGACCGCTTATCGGCTGAAGATCGGAGGCCTTCGCGGAGGCCACTCGGGCCTCGACATCAATCAAGGCCGGGCCAACGCCCTCAAATTGATGGCCCGAATCCTCTGGCAGGCCGGCCCCAAGTTCCCCCTGGAACTCATCCGGATCGAGGGCGGCAACAAGCATAACGCCATTCCCCGCGAAGCCTGGGCGGACTTTCTCATGGATCCGGCGAAAATGAAAAGCTTCAAGGCTTTTCTGGAGAAGAGCGCCGCGGACATCAAGGCGGAATACGGTTCGGTCGAGAAGGAATTCGGATATGCCCTCGATGAGCTCAAACTCAAAAAGAACGACCCCATGACCGGCGCGTCCCAAGCCGGCCTGATCGAGTTTCTTCTCGCCTGTCCGCACGGCGTCCTGCGGATGCATCCCGAGATCGCCGGCCTCGTCGAGACGTCGACAAACCTGGCCATTCTCCGCTGCGGCAAGGCCGCGGCCGCCATCACCTGCAGCAGCCGCAGTTCGGTCGGACCCGCCCTCGAAGCGGCGAGGGCCATGCTCAGAGCGCTGGTCGAACTATCCGGAGCCAAGGCCAAACAGCCCGCGGGCTATCCGGGCTGGGCGCCCGACCTGAGCTCCAAGCTGTTGGCCACCCTCAAGAACGTCCATCAAAAGGTCTTTGGCAAGGAGGCGCGCATCGTCGCCGTTCACGCCGGACTGGAATGCGGGATCATCGGCGAGAAGTTTCCGGGTATGGACATGATTTCGTTCGGTCCGACGATCACTCATCCCCATTCGCCCGAAGAGGGCGTCGAGATCGCCTCCGTCGAAAATTTTTGGAAGCTGCTGACGGCGACCATGCAAGAGCTGGCGTGAGCTTTTAAAAAATAAAGGCCGGGAGCGTTTGAGGCCGCTCTTCGTTCCCGGTCCGGATAATTTTTTATCGTCATGGGAAAGGAAGTTGCTATGGGGAAAAAGACATGTTTGGGTTTCCTGTCTATCTGTTTGGTCCTAACGACCGTTACGTCCATGAACTGTAAGAAAAAAGAATCATCCCGGATCCCGGCATCCGCTTCCGGCGAGGTCAAAGGGGACCTCCGGGTCCTCCAAGTCAGCCCGAAAGGCTCGACGAGGACGGCCCATGAAGTCGGCGAGGTCATCGTCATCTTCGACCATCCGATGGCCGCCCTCGAACCTCTTCCCCTGCAGGAAAAGACGGATTTTCTGAAGATCGAGCCGTCCTATGCGGGAGCGTATCGATGGATGGGGACCAAGACCCTGGCCTTCGTCCCCAAGGAGAGGTTCCCTTTCGCCACGGAGATCAAGCTGACCGTTCCCGCCGGAACCCGCTCCGTTGACGGGTTCGCTCTGAAGGAGGATTTTACGTGGAGTTTCACCACCATCCGACCAAAGCTCCTTCAGCATTATCCCCAGGACAACGATAAGCAACAAAAGCTGGATACGAGCGCGCTTCTCATTTTCAACCAGCCCGTCGATGAGCGCAGGGCCAGGGACTATATCGCCATCACGGGCGTTTCTTCGGACCAAAAAGATCATCCCCTCGGTTTTTCCGTCGACCGTCCAACGGCGGACAAGCTCAAGGAGTCCGACGTCCAGAATCCTCCCGAGAACGTCCTCCTGCTCAAGCCGGCCGAAAAGCTCCAGCCGGGATTCACGTATCCCGTGGAGATCCGTTCCGGACTGCCGGGCAAAGAAGGGCCTTTGGGGATGGAAAAAGGCTTCGTCTTCAGCTTCGAAACGTTCAAACCGTTCGGCTTCGAATCCTTGGAATCGGAAGGCGGATACGTTCCGGGCGAGCCGCTGCAGTTTCATTTTTCGAACCGGGTCATCTATAAAGATTTCGTCGAAAAAGTCCGTTTCGAACCCAACGTGGAGATCCCCGAATACTATTCGAGCTGGGACCACGGGAATCAGACCCTATATCTTTCCCTTCCCCTCAAGCCCGAGACCAAGTACGTCTGCCGGATCGCGGCCGACCTGAAGGACGAATTCGGGAATGTCCTGGGCAAAGAGGTCCGCGAAGAGTTCACCACCGCGCCTTACACGCCCTACGTCAGCATGACGACGGGACACGGCGTTCTCGAATCCTACAGCGACCTCACCTATCCTCTTTTCGCCGTGAATATCGCCCAGGTCAGGCTCCAGGCCGCCCGGGTGAACAAGGTCGAGGTCATTCCGACCCTCTTGAACGACAGGTCCTTTCGGGAGAGCGAATCCTTCAATCCCAGGCCCAGCTTTTTCCAGATCGATAAGCCCCTGAATTTCAACCTCCCCCGGAACAAACGGCAGATCGTTCCCATCAACATCAAAGACCTCCTCGGCGAGAATCCTTACGGCTTCGTGATGATCCAGCTCGACACCGGGTCCGAGGACAAGTGGAGCCGCTACCCCAAGGCTTTTCTGCAGGTCACGAGTTTGGGGATCACGGGCAAATTCTCCCCGGAGAATGACCTCATTTGGGTCACGGATTTGAAGACGGGGCAGCCCGTCGCCGAGGCCGAGGTCGAGATCCGGGACGACGCGAACATCGTCCGCTGGACGGGCAGAACGGACCGGGAAGGAAAGGCCCAGGCTCCCGGCTGGAAACGGCTGGCCGGATTCAAGCCTCCGCGGGATTGGGGCAAACCCCAGCAGTGGGTCTTCGTTCGTCACGGCAACGACACCGCCTTCACCTCCTCCGAATGGGGAACGGGGATCGATCCCTATCGATTCGGCATCTTCTACGATTGGGATCCCGAGCCCGAAAAGATCCAGGGCTCCCTCTTCACCGAGCGCGGGATCTACCGCGCCGGGGAGCCGGTCCACATCAAAGGCATCATCCGGAAACGGGATCAGGGCCGCTGGCAGCTTCCCGCCGTACGGAGCGTCGCTTGCGAGGTCACGGATCCGTTCCAAAAACCTGTTTATAAGGGAAGAGCCGATCTCGACGCCTTTGGTTCCTTCTCTCTCGATCTGGAGACGCGTGAGGACGCGGCTCTAGGCTATTACCATATCCTGGCCAAGGTCCCCCCGGAAACGCCCGGAGATAAGGAAACCGCCCTATCGGAAAGCTTTCGCGTCGAAGCGTTCAAACCCGCCGAATTCGAGGTCCATCTCCGTGGGCTCAAAGAGAGCTTTGTCTTTGGCGACCAGTATCAGGCCGAAATCCGGGCCAGCTATCTTTTCGGCGGGGCCCTGGCCGCCCAAAAAGCGAACTGGACGCTTCGCCTGAATCCGACGTCGTTCACGCCGCCCGGACACAAGGGCTTCATCTTCGGCAGCGAGATCGAAGACTGGGCCGAGGACGAGACCATGGTCGAAAAAAGCCGCCTGATCATGTCGGGCGAGGGGCTCCTTGGACCCGATGGAAAGATCGAGATCAAGGCCCTGCTCGCGGCCGAAAAGGAGAAGGCGACGGTCTCGGCGACGCTCGAGGCCACGGTCCAAAGCCCGAGCCGGCGTTCGATCTCGAACCGGATCCAGACGATCGTCCACCAGGGCGAATTCTATATCGGGCTGAAGCCGAACACCTCGTTCCTGAAAAAAGGAGAGTCCCTCGGCATCCAAGTCATTACGACGAACCCCGACGGTTCGACGGCCGCGGAGAAAAAAGTCACGGTCAAGCTGCTCAAGCGCGAATGGAGGTCCGCGCGCAAGGCCGGCGTCGGCGGCCGCTTCCAGTGGATCTCGGAAAAGGTCGATACGGAGACCGCTTCCAAGGACGTTCGGACGAAGAACGATCCGGTCGACGTCGTCTTCCAACCGGACAAGTCGGGGCTCTACCTCATCTCGGCGGCCGGACAGGACGGCCGCAGGAATCCGGTCGCCACGACCACCTATATTTATGTCACGGGGACGGATTACGTGCCCTGGCAGAGAAAGGACGATGATACGCTCGAACTTGTCCCGGACAGCGACGGCTACCAGCCCGGGGACCGAGCCCGGATCCTCGTCAAGTCCCCCTACGAGAAGGCCAAGGCCCTGGTCACGATCGAACGCGAGTTCATTCTCCAGACCCAGATCGTCGATATCGTCGGCAGCACCAGCGAGATCGAGATCCCCATCACCTCGGACCACATCCCCAACGTCTTCGTGTCCGTGCTCCTCGTCCAAGGCCGGACGTCCAAGCCGGCCAACGCCGAAGCCGAAGACGTCGGCAAGCCTTCGTTCAAGATCGGATACGTCGGACTGAAGGTGGACCCCTCGGAAAAGCGCCTCGCCGTCGACGTCACGACCGAAAAACAGAATTACAAACCGAAGGACAAGATCAAGCTCCGGCTCAAGGTCAAGGACGCCAAGGGCCCCGGCGCGACGGCGTCGCTGGCCGTAGCCGTTGTGGACGTCGGCGTTCTCAACTTGATCGGGTATCAAACGCCCGATCCTTTCGCCAGTTTTTACGGCGAACGGGCCCTCTCCGTCCAGACGTCGGAGACGCGACTGCACGTCGTCGGACAGAGGAACTTCAGCGAAAAGGGAGAGAACGTCGGCGGCGGCGGCATTCAGGCCGCCATGGCCGCTCCCGGCCTGGGTGAGTTCGAACTGCGCGGGGACTTCCGATCGACGGCCTACTGGAACCCCTCGATCGTCACCAACGATCAGGGAGAAGCCGCGGTCGAGTTCACCCTCCCCGACAACCTGACGACCTTCCGGATCATGGCCGTCGCTCAGACGAAAGACTCGTGTTTTGGTCAAGGAGAATTGGACTTCAAAGTGGCCAAACCGGTCATGCTCCTGCCTTCTTTGCCGCGCTTCGCCCGCGTCGGAGACGTTTTCCAAGCGGGCGTCGTCGTCAACAACAATTCAACCCAGAAAGGCATCGTCTCTCTCTCGGTCGAAGCCCAGGGGATCGCCTTGACCGACCGGAAGTCGGCCGTCGAACTCGGTCTCGATCCGGGTCAGGGCACCGAAGTCCTCTTCTCTTTCTCGGCGGACAGGCCCGGCCAGGCGAAATTCATGTTCCGGGCGAAGATGGGCGGTGATACCGACGGACTCGAACTGACCATCCCCGTCGAGCTGCCGCGCCCGACCGAGTCGGTCGCCACCTTCGACCAGGTGACCGGGGAGGCCAAGGAAGAAAAGGTGTCCATCCCGGAGACGATCTATCCCGCCGACAGCCGTATCGAGGTCCAGGCCGCCGCCTCCGCGCTGGCCGGGTTGAGCGGTACGGTGGATTATCTGACGAATTATCCCTATTTGTGCCTGGAACAGCGGCTCTCGTCTATCCTCCCTTACCTCGTCGCTCCACAGGTCATCCAGGATTTCAAGCTCAGCGCCCTGGAGCCCAAGGAGATCAAAAAGCTCGTTCAGGCCAGCCTCAAGGAAATCTACGCCAACCAGAAGAACAACGGCGGCTTCGGCCTTTGGCCGGATTCTCCCGTCGAATCGCCTTTCGTGTCCTGTTATGCGGTCTTTGGATTGATGAGGGCCAGGTCGTCTGGATACGAGATCGACGAAGCCTGCCTGGCCATCGGGCTGGACTACCTCAAGAAACTGGTCAAGGCGAAGCCGGACAAGTGGATGCCCTACTCCGCCCGGAGCTGGAAAACAACACAGGCGTTCGCTCTTTATGACCTGGCCATGGCCGGCCGTCCCGAGCCCGCCTACGCGGAAAAGCTGTACGTCGAACGCGACGGTCTGTCGCTCTTCGGCCGGGCCTATTTGTTGAAGGCTCTGCATGCCGGCGGCGGAACCCCGGCCGCGCAGAACACGGTTCTTCAGGAACTGCTGAACCTGATCAAGGTCACGCCGGCGGATGCCCATTTCGAAGAGACAGACGACAGCGGGCTGCGCTGGATCTACTCTTCCAACGCCCGGACCACGGCCGTGATCCTGCAAACCCTGCTCGAGGTCGGCTCGGACCATCCTAAGATCCCGGCTGCCGCCCAATGGCTCGTGTCGCAGCGGAAAACCGCTCATTGGCAGTCGACCCAGGAGAACTTCTTCGTTTTTTACGCGTTGAACGATTTCTATCGGACCTACGAGAAGGCCAAGCCGGATTTCAGGGCCGACATCTCCCTGGCCAAAAAGACGATCCTCCAGGAAACCTTCCGCTCAGCCACGCAGACGGCCAAAGCTTCCCTGCCCCTGACCGATTTCAAAACGGGCCAGGATCTTCCGTTGAAAATCGCCAAGAGCGGCGAGGGGATCCTTTACTATGGAGCGCGATTGACCTACGCCCCCAAACAGAAGCTCGAGCCTCGGGAAGAAGGCTTCACCGTCTATAAGAAGATCGAATCGCTCGACGGCAAGCCTGTCGAATCCATCAAAGCCGGAACCTTGGTGGTCGTGACCCTCCAAGTCGTCGTCCCCAAGGAAAGCCTGTTCATCGTCGTGAACGATCCCCTGCCGGCCGGATTCGAAGCCGTCAATGCCGGCTTCCTGACCGAGAGCGAGGAGCAGCAGCGGAAGCTTGGCGAGCTCGACGGCGAGGACGGGGGAAGCTGGTGGCAAGGATTCAACCACGTCGAGATGCATGACAACCGCGTTCTCCTTTTCGCGGATTCGCTGAGGGCGGGGATTCATACCTACCGCTACTTGGCCCGGGCTTTGGCCTTCGGCCAGTTCACCTTGCCGGGCACCAAGGTGGAACAGATGTACGCGCCGGAGGTCTTCGGCCGCAGCACCGAACAGACGGTGAAGATCGTGAAGTGAAGCTCTCGAATAGAAAGCGGATCGTCCTTCTCGCCTGCCTGGGCGTCGTTTTTCTGCTTTGCCTATCCTTTTATCTACCCATCTCGAGTCGGCGCTTCGATTCAAAACCCGTGATCTCCATCCGCCTCGAGGATCGGAGGGGGGTCCTCCTGCGCGAAGTTCTTTCGGACGAAGGCGGACGCTGCCGCTGGGTCGGGCTCAAGGACATTTCTCCAGATCTGATCGCGGCCACCCTGGCCTCCGAGGACCGTTACTATCTCTCCCATTCCGGCGTGAATCTCTACGCCGTCCTTCGGGCCTTCAGCCAAAACCTGAAAAACCAGAGGGTCGTGTCCGGCGCGTCGACGATCACGCAGCAGGTCGTCCGCAACGTCTACCATTTCCGCCGCAATCTCGTTTCCAAGATCCTCGAGGCCTGGCTGGCCGTCAGGCTCGAACACACGCTGTCCAAGGACGAAATCCTGGCCCAGTATCTCAACCGCATCTTCTACGGCAATCAAGCCTACGGCATCGAAGCGGCGGCCCGGCTGTATTTCGACAAACCCGCCGCGGACCTGAGCCTGGCCGAGGCCGCCTTCCTCTCCACGCTTCCCCGCGCGCCGTCGGAATTGAATCCCTATCGCCACTTCCGCTCCGCGGAAAAGCGGCAGAAGGAGCTGCTCCGGCGGATGAAGGACATCGGGCTCATCACCGCCGATAGAATGGAACGGGCCCTTCAGGAGCCCTTGGGCCTGAAGTCCGAGAAGGAGAAGTTCCGCGCCCCGCATTTCTGTGATTTCATCCTCGAAAGGGTCCCGCCGGTGGAACGCCTGACGATCGCCGCGATCCGGACGACGCTCGACCACGGACTCCAGGAAAAGGTCGAGACGCTCCTCAAGGGCCACCTGAGCTCCCTCGAGAAAAAAGGGATCACGAACGGCGCCGCCATCGTCTTGGACAACCGGACCGGGGAGATCCTGTCCATGGCCGGATCCCGCGACTTCTTCGACGAACGTCACGACGGCCAGGTGAACGGCGCCCTGGCCCTCCGCCAGCCGGGTTCGACCTTGAAACCCCTGACCTACGCCCTGGCCCTGGAGAAAGGCATGACGGCCGCCACCATCCTGGAGGACGTTCCGACCCGGTTCCTGACGCTCGAGGGAAGTTTCATGCCGGAGAACTACGATGAGAGATATCACGGCCCGATCCGGCTGCGCAGCGCTCTGGCCTCCTCGTATAACATCCCGGCCGTCGCCGTGCTTCAAACGCTGGGCCCCGATCTGCTCTTTAGAAGGCTCAAAGAGCTCGGTTTCACCAGCCTCAAAAAAACGCCCGACTTCTACGGCGTCGGCCTGACCCTCGGGAACGGCGAAGTGACGCTGCTCGAGCTGTCGCGCGCTTACGCGGCGCTGGCCAGAGGCGGATCCGCCATGGACGAGCGATCCGTTCAAAGCGTGACCCTGAAGGACGGCTCGGAACGGACGCCGGCCGGTCCGGCGGAGCCGCGCCCGGTCTTTTCCTCGGGCGTCGCCTACATCATCACGAACATTCTTGCGGACAAGGACGCCCGCGTTCCGACGTTCGGGTACAATTCGCCGCTCAACTTTCCCTTTGCCGTCGCGGCCAAAACAGGAACCTCCAAGGATTTCCGGGATAACTGGACCGTCGGCTATACGCCCCGGTTCACGGTCGGCGTTTGGGTCGGCAATTTTGACGGATCCCCCATGCAGAGCGTCTCGGGCATCACCGGCGCCGGCCCGCTCTTCAGGGATATCATGCTCCTCCTGTCCGCCGGAGAGTCAAGCTCGTTCGAAGAGCCCCGGAGCCTCGTCCACGTCCGGATCTGTCCGATGTCGGGAGAGCTTGTTTCGGCCAACTGCCCGAGTGCCATCGACGAGATCTTCATCCCGGGCACGGAACCGAAGGCCGTCTGCCGTCTTTCTCACGCCAAGACGAAGATCCCCGCGACTCCCCTCGTCCGCGGCCCCGGCCTCCCGAAGGGCGACGTCCTGATCGCTTTTCCTCAGGACGGCGACGTCTTCAAGCTCGATCCCGTCCTTCGACGGGATTATCAGAGCATCCGATTCAAAGCTTCCATTTCGGACCGGATCGAGGTTCGAACCATCGAATGGTGGGTCAACGGCCGGCCGGTCGGAAACGTCGATCCCCCGTTCGCGATGGCCTGGAATCTGGTGCCCGGATCTTATACAATAAAGGCCCGGGCCCATCTTCGATCGGGAAGTCTGGAAAGCCGTCCCGTCCGGATCACCGTGATTTTTTAGATCGCAGAGGAGAACGCCGAATGATACGACGCGACGCATTGATCGCCCTCAGCGCCCTGAGCGTTTTGCCCTCGAAAATCCTACAGGCCCAAACAAGGAGTCAAACGATGAAGAAAGAAGTCAAGACGGACAAGGCGCCCCAGGCCATCGGCCCTTACTCCCAGGGCATCATCGCCAACGGGTTCGTCTACTGCTCCGGCCAGATCCCCCTCGTCCCCGAAACGGGGGCGCTCGCCGCGGGAGCCATCGAGGACCAGACACGGCAGGTCCTCAAGAACCTGGCCGCCGTTCTCGACGCGGCGGGCAGCTCTCTCGACCAGGTCGTCAAGGCGACGGTCTTCCTTCAGGACATGAACGATTTCGCGGCCATGAACAAAGTCTACGCGGAATTCTTCAAAGCGCCCTTCCCGGCCCGCGCCGCCGTCCAGGTGGCCCGCCTGCCGCGCGACGTCAAGGTCGAGATCGAAGCCGTCGCCGTCCTGAAATAAGCCGGCGCGATCCTCCATGCCTCTCTATGAATTCACGTGCCAGGCGTGCGGACGCCGATTCGAAGCGCTCGTCCGCATCAGCCGGGAGAACGAGGTCTGTTGCGCCGCGTGCGGCGGCCGGGACGTGCGCAAGCTCGTCTCCGCCTTCGGCATCGGCGGTGGGGCGAGCCGCCTCAAATCCTCGGGGAGCGGCTGCGCGACGTGCTCGAGCTCATCCTGCAGCACGTGCAAATGAACGATGGACATCCGGATCGGCGTTGACACCGGCGGGACGTTCACGGATTTCGTGATCGTCGCCGGCGGTCGGGTCTTCACCAAAAAGCTCCCCTCCACGCCCGCAGATCCGTCGCTCGCCATCCTCGAGGGCCTCCGGGAGTTCCTGGACGGAGGGGCGGCGCCGACGGTCATCCACGGGACGACGGTCGCGACCAACGCTCTCCTCGAGCGCAAAGGGGGCCGGATCGCCCTGCTCACGACCAAGGGATTCGAGGACATCCTGTCGATCGGGCGCCAGACGCGGCGCCTCCTTTATTCTCTGGGGGGCGAACGGCGCCGGCCGATCGTCGATCGGAAGCACTGTTTCGGTCTCGAAGAGCGGACGACGGCCGACGGCCGGATCGTCAAGCGCCCGGAGCCGGATGCGATTTCGGCCGTCCTCGACAAGATCGGGTCACTGAATCTTGAGGCCGTCGCCGTCTCGTTCATCCATTCCTACGCCAATCCCTCCAATGAACGGGCGATCCTCACGGAGCTCAAGAAGCGCGGCTGGCTGGCCTCTATCTCGAGTCGGATACTTCCCGAATACCGCGAATACGAGCGGACCTCGACGACGGCCGTCAACGCCTATCTGATGCCGATTTTGAACCGCTATCTCACCTCTCTCGAAAATAACCTCGGCCGGGCCGATCTCCGCGTCATGCAGTCCAATGAGGGATATATTTCGGCGGCCAAGGCCAAGGCCGAACCTATCCGGACGGCGCTTTCGGGGCCGGCCGGCGGGGTGGTCGCTTCGCTGTATCTGGCCAAGGCCGCCGGTCTCAAGAGGATCATCAGCTTCGACATGGGCGGGACTTCGACGGACGTCTCCCTGATCGAAGGCCGGATCCGGCGCTCAAGCGAGAACACGATCGGCGACTTTCCGATGCGGCTCCCGATTATCGACATCCATTCCGTGGGGGCCGGCGGCGGCTCGATCGCCGCCGTGGACAAGGGCGGCTCTCTCCGCGTCGGACCGCAGAGCGCGGGGGCGGATCCCGGACCGGCCTGCTACGGCCAAGGGGATCTGCCGACGGTCACGGACGCGAATCTCGTGCTGGGCCGCCTCGATCCGGATTTTTTCCTTGGAGGGAAGATGAGCATCGATCCGGCGCGGAGCTTCAGGGCCCTAGCGGTCTTGGGACGCGCCATCCGAAAATCCCCTTTTGAAACCGCCCAGGGGATCATCGACATCGCCAACGCCAACATGGAAAAGGCCATCCGCGTGATCTCGATCGAACGAGGCCACGATCCCCGGGAGTTCGGGCTCTTCTCCTTCGGAGGCGCGGGCGGCATGCACGCGGCCGACATGGCCGGCCATCTGCAAATGAAAGCCGTGATCGTCCCGAACAACGCCGGCGTGCTCTCGGCCTTCGGCCTGCTCCTGGCCGATTCGGTCAAGGATTATTCGCGCTCGATCCTCAGGCCGGTCCACGAACTCCGTCCGGCCGAACTGGAGTCGCTTTTCAGACCTCTCGAGCGACAAGGTCTGAAGGACATGGCGGATGACGGATTCGGGACCGGCGCCGTCCTTCTCGAACGCTCTTTGGATATGCGTTATCTCGGCCAGTCCTATGAGATCAACGTTCCTTTGACGAAGATACAAAAGACCGCCGCGGCGCTGCGGTCCGAGTTCCATCGGGCTCATCACCAGCTCTATGCCTATGTCCATCCTCACGCGCAGATCGAGATCGTCAACATCCGCCTCCAAGTCCGGGGTGTCAGCGAAAAGATCAAGCTGCACAAAATGACCGCCCCCTCGGGACAGGATCCGCGCCGGGCCCTCCGCAAGAGACAGATCATGTTTTACGCCGGGAAAAAAATCTCGGGCTCCGTCTACGACCGGGCCCGCCTTTTCCCCGGCGCCCGAATCCGGGGACCGGCCTTGATCGTGGATTTCGGATCGACGACGTTTCTTCCTCCCGGCCACGCCCTGCGCGTGGACGGCTATCTGAATCTCATTCTTCACAAGGGCGGGCGTTGAATGAAGGCTTATGATCCCATCGAGCTCGAGATCTTTAAGAACACCTTTGTTTCCATCTCGGAGGAAATGGGCGCCGTTCTCGGCCGGACGGCCCTCTCCCCCAACATCAAGGAACGGAAGGATTTCTCCTGCGCTGTCTTCAATCGCCGGGGGGAAACGCTGGCCCAGGGCTCTCACATCCCCGTCCACCTCGGGGCGATGCCCCTCTCGGTCCGGGCCGCGATCCGGGCCCTGACTTTCGAGGACGGCGATGTCGTCATCCTCAACGATCCTTACCACGGCGGCACCCACCTTCCCGACATCACCTGCATCGCCCCGATTTTTTTCGGAAAAAGGCTGGCCTTTTTCGCGGCCAACCGGGCCCATCATTCGGACGTGGGCGGAATGACGCCGGGAAGCATGCCCCTGGCCACGGAGATCTTCCAGGAAGGCCTGATCATCCCTCCCCTGAAGCTCATCCGCAAGGGGCGGCTCGACGAGGACGTCCTCCGCCTGATCCTGGCCAACGTCCGCACGCCCGACGAACGGCGGGGCGACCTCCTAGCCCAGTTGGCGGCCTGCGAAAAAGGCAAACAGAGGGTCCGCGAATCGGTCGAAAAATTCGGCTTGGGCAAGATCCTCAGCTATTCCTCGCTGATCCAGGACTACACCGAAAAATTCCTGAGGAAGACCATTCGGGCCATTCCCGACGGCGCCTATGCCTTCGAGGATTTCCTCGATGATGACGGCATCTCGGACGATCCGGTCCGGATCCGGGTCGAGATCCGGATCCGGGGCGACCGGGCCGAGGTCGATTTCCGCGGCTCGTCCCCCCAGGTCAAAGGGGGCGTCAACGCCAACGACGCGGTCACCTGCTCGGCCGTCCTCTACGTCTTCCGCTCGCTGATCGTGGAGGACATCCCCTTCAATACGGGGCTTCTGCGGCCGATCAAGATCATCGCCCCGCCGGGGCTGATCGTCAGCGCCCGCCATCCGGCCGCGACGGCCGCCGGCAACGTCGAGACGTCGCAGCGGATCGTGGACGTTCTCCTCGGGGCGCTGGCCAAAGCCATCCCCGACAGGATCCCCGCGGCGAGCCAAGGCACCATGAACAACATCGCCATCGGCGGCTTCGATCCGGCCAAGGCTAAGGCCTTCGCTTATTATGAAACGATCGGCGGCGGCATGGGCGCCAGTCGGGAGAACGCCGGCCTGAGCGGCGTCCACACCCACATGACCAACTCGCTCAACACGCCGCTCGAGGCCCTCGAAAATTATCTGCCCCTCAGGATCCGGACCTATGCCCTGCGCAAAGGATCCGGCGGCCGCGGACGGAATCCCGGCGGAGAAGGTCTCGTCCGCGAATATGAATTCCCCATCCCGGCCCAGGTCACGATCATGTCCGAGAGGAGGAAATTCCGGCCTTATGGCCTGCGGGGCGGTTTGCCCGCCGCCCCCGGAAAAAACGTGCTCCTTACGAACGGGAAAAAGATCGTCTTGAAGTCCAAAGTCAACCTGACTGTCAAGCCCGGCGATGTCCTGAGAATTGAGACGCCGGGCGGAGGCGGCTACGGCCGTCCGCCCAAAAAGCGATAAAAATTCGTTTATTCGATCGAAGGAGGGCCCATGAGACGAACGTCTCGGCGTCTTCCTCAAAGAAGCAAGGGCAAGGAACCTTTCGGTCCATCCCTGGTTCTGCGTCTTCAATGAAGGCGCCGTCGCGGGACAGGTCCGCCAGCATCCCGAGTGGCTCATCCATTCGTCGGAGAACGAGATGGCCGGTCGCGGGGATTAATAAATGACTTTTTTCAGCTTCTTCTTTTCGATGAGAAGCTGGCCCTGGTAGGAGACGTAGTTGAGGAGGATCATGACCCGGTCCTGGCCGGTCAGGTCCTTCTTGAAAATGCCCCGGAGGCCCTTGAGCGGGCCTTCGACGACCTCGATCTCATCGCCGATCGACGGCTCCAGGCCGTACTTGGCGAATTCGATATAGCCGTCGATCTCGCGCGCTTTCATCTCTCCGATGATCTTGTCGTCCAGCGCGATCGGGCCTTCATCGTTGCCGACGATGCGCTTCACGCCGCGCGTGTACTTGACCAGCTTGTACTGTTCGGGATAGATGAAAAGAATGAATTGATAGCCGGGGAAGAACGGTTTGATCCGGTCTCCGTCGCGATAGCGGGGCGTATAGACGGTGATCCCGCCTTCGTGGAAGAGCTTCTCCACGTCGAATTCCTTCTTCGGTTTCGTGCTGATGACGTACCATTTTTCCATGGCGATCCGTTCAATCCTTATCCGTCAGGCCGAGGATCCGATAGACCTCGGGTCGCCGGTCGGGCAGGAAATGCCTCTTGGCATGGGATTCGGCGATCAGGCCGAAATCGCAGTCCGCGTAAAGAATATGGTCGGCGTCGCGCGGCGCCCGGGCGATGACCTTCCCGAAGGGATCCGTGACGAACGACTCTCCCGAGAAATGAAGGACGGTTTCCCTCCCGACGCGGTTCGCCAAAGCGGCGAAATAGCCGTTTTGGAACGAGGCGATCTGCAGCTCTCCTTCATAGACTCCTTCCCCCCATTCGCCCAGGACGCCGGCCTGAGGAACGACGACGATCTCGGCGCCCAGAAGTCCCAGCCCGCGCATGTATTCGGGAAAATGGCGGTCGTAACAGATGGCGACGCCGACCTTTCCGACCTTCGTCTCATAAATGAACTTGGGGTTGTTCCCCGGCGAATAATACCCCTGTTCATGGAATCCGGGACCTTCCATGATGTGGACCATGCGCGTCGTTCCTAAAAGCCTGCCATCGGCGTCGATGACGGGTGAAGAATCGAAGGTCCGTCGGCCGTCCGTCTCGAATAGGTTCAGGACCGTGACCACGCCGGATCGTCTTGCCAAGGCGGAAAATTCCTCAGTGAGCGGGCCGGGAACGGGCTGGGCATGAGCGCGGAACTCCGGATCGTCGCGGCTCGGGACTTGAGGCAGGAACGGCAGAAAACCGAGTTCGGCGAAGGCGACGAGCCGAGCCCCCGCCTGGGCGGCCTGATGAAAGGCGGACACACCGCGGCGGAGGTTGTCATCCGGGTCGGCGGTGGCATGCTGCTGAATCAGAGCGATCTTCATGACGGGACGTCCAGAACGCTTCGCGGTCGCTTCAGATCTTGACCTGTTCCTCGATCTTGGCCGGCTTCTTCGGAATGGGCCTGCCGAGGACCTTGTGACCGTCCTTGGTCACGAGAACATCGTCCTCGATCCTGATCCCGCCGAAGTCCCGGTAGGCTGCGAGCTTGTCGTAGGCGATGAAATCGGTGAACTTGCCTTCCTTTTTCCATTTGTCGATCAGGGCGGGGATGAAATAGATCCCCGGCTCGACGGTCAGGACAAAGCCCGGCTTGAGCTCCTTGGCCAGGCGGAGATAGGCCAGGCCGAATTGTTTGCTCCGCTGGACCGTGTCGTCGTAGCCGACGTGGTTCTCGCCGAGGTTCTCCATGTCGTGGACGTCGAGGCCCAGCATGTGACCCAGGCCGTGGGGGAAGAAAAGAGCGTGAGCGCCCTGGAGGATCGCTTCCTCGATGTCGCCCTTCATCAGGCCGAGGCTTTTCATGCCGTGGGCGATGACCCGGGCCGTGGCGAGGTGGATTTCCCGATACTTAAGGCCGGGTTTGATGGCCTGGATGGCCGTCTCCTGGGCGGACAGGACGATCTCGTAAACGTCATTCTGTTTCGCCGTGAACTTGCCGCCGACGGGAATGGTCCTGGTGATGTCCGCGGCGTAGTGGAGCGGCGACTCGGCCCCGGCGTCGACGACGAGCAGGTCGCCTTTTTTAAGGAGATTGCCGTGGGCATGGTTGTGCAGGATCTGGCCGTTCTTAGTCAGGATGGTCGGGAAGGCGGTGGCGCCTCCATCGGCGATGGCGAGGCCGTCGACGCGGCCGGCGATGTCCTTTTCCCAGATGCCGGGTTGGGCCATATGCATGGCCGTGATGTACATTTTATAGGTCGTCTTGAGCGCGGTTTCGATCTCGGCGATCTCGTCCTCGGATTTCAGGGACCGCTGGG
>JAUYDS010000138.1 GCA_030691735.1 Candidatus Aminicenantota bacterium | reverse complement strand
TGGCCAAGATCGAGGAGGCCGACTCCGAAGAGGAGATCAAGAAGAAGCTGAAAGGATTGGGCTACATCTCGTGATGTGGGTCTTCAATTCTGTCATCGGAAAGGTCTTCGACGTCATCATTTGGCCGTTCCGCGGCCTGGGTCCGTGGCCGGTAATGATCGAAATCTCTTTTCTGACCGGACTGTTGATGCTGTTCATCTTCCGCGGCACGTCGAACCAGGACGGAATCCGGACGGCAAAGAACCGGATCAAAGCTCATCTCTTGGAGCTCCGCCTTTATCAGGACAGCCTGGCCCAGCAGCTCCGATCCCAGGGCCGGATCCTGGCGGCCAACGGCCGCTATATCGGCTACGCGCTCAAACCCATGCTCGTCATGATCATCCCCGTCGTGCTCATCCTCGTTCAGCTCAACCTCTGGTTCGGATCGCGGCCCCTAAGGGTCGGCGAGGCGGCGCTGGTGAAGCTCAAGCTTGCCGAGGGGAGCGCTCCGCTCGGGACGGACCTGCGTTTGGAAGCTCCGGCGGGGCTCGAAATCGAAACGCCGCCTCTGCGGATCGAGGATGAAAGGGAGATCGACTGGCGTGTCCAAGCCCGGTCCGAGGGCGTGTACGCTCTTGTCTTTCATTCCGGCGGCGAGGCGTTCACGAAATCCGTTTCGGTGGGTCAAAAACCGATGACGAAGATCGCCGCCCTCAAGCCCGGGCCGGGCCTGCTGGACCAGGTCTTCAATCCCGGCGAAAAGCCGCTGCCGGGAAACGCCTCCATCGCTTCCGTGGAAGTCGCCTTCCCGGCGCAGAGGATGAGCCTGTTCGGACTGGGGATGCATTGGTTGGTCGCCTATTTCGTCCTGTCCATCATTTTCGGTTTTGCTTTTAAGGGCGTCTTCAAAGTCGAGATCTAAGCGCCGTGGGGGCTCGTTCTTCATTTCTTGAGGGCGGGCATCCCCTTTTCTCCCGGAGGTCCGATCATGAAAATCGAAATATTTAAGCTTGAGCGCATGCAGTCCACCTGGGAGAACGAGGTGGAATACAATCTGGCTGAAAGCGGCGTCCATCCCCTCTCCTTGAGGGATTTTCTCGGAAAAAAGGAACTCGAAAGCATTCTCGGCCTGGGATTGGGCTATAGCCAGACCAACGGCACGCCCGGCCTCAGGAAGAACATCGCCGCCTTCTATCCGGGGATCGCCGCTGACCAGATCCAAGCAACGGCCGGCTCGACCGAGGCCAATTTTCTTCTCATGTGGAGCCTCATCGAACGAGGGGATGAGGTCGTCTTCGAGGTCCCGAACTATATGCAGATGTGGGGCCTGCTCCGGGGGTTCGGGGCCAAGGTCAAGACCTTTCGTCTTCGAGAGGAAAGGAATTGGGCGCCCGATCTCGACGCACTGGCCCGTGCCGTCACCAAGGCGACCAAGCTCATCATTTTGACCAATCCCAACAATCCGACGGGCGCGGTTCTTGACGAAGATGAGATGGAAGAGATCGTCCGGATCGCCCGCAAAGCGGACGCGTGGATCCTGGCCGACGAGGTCTATCAGGGCGCCGAGCGCGTCGGCCCCCGGACGCCGAGCTTTTGGGGCCGGTATAAAAAGGTCATCTGCGTCAACGGGATGTCCAAGGCCTATGGACTGGCCGGATTGAGGCTTGGCTGGATCGCCGCGCCGCTCAAGCTCATCCAGTCCGTCTGGCCGCATCACGATTACACGACGATCTGTCCAAGCGTTCTGAGCGACAAGCTCGCCGAGATCGCCCTTTCCCCGGCTCACCGGGAAAAGATCCTCCGTCGGACGAGGGCCGTTCTGAACGCGAATTATCCGATCCTCGAAACCTGGCTCAAGAAGCACCGCGGAGTGTTCCGCTTCACCCCGCCGCGGGCCGGGGCGATCGCCTTCGTCCGCTACGGACTGCCCATCCCTTCGACGCGGCTTTGTGAACGGTTCATCCGGGAGCAAAGCGTCTTTTTAGTCCCCGGCGACCTCTTCGAAATGGACCGATTTTTAAGGATCGGCTTCGGAGCCGAAGGACAAAAACTGCGGATCGCCCTGGCTCGAGTGGAAAAAACTCTCCGGAAGATTGTTTAGGGGACGCTCAGCACGTAGGGCAGGTTCTTTGTCCTGAGCCTGATCGAGACCTTCGATTCCCGGTCCCGGTTGTACTCGTCCTTCTGTTTGAACGTCAGGGTCAATTCCGACACGGTCTGGATCTTGGGCGGTTCAACGTCTTTCTTGCTCCGCTTTTTAAGAAGGTCCTTGAGAAGTGAATAGATCATTCCGATCGCTTGGATAATCGAGAACGAGTTCATCGGATTCGGATCGTCGCGGTGGAGCACGTAGTCCGGCTTGAAGCCGTAAGGCAGATTGCCCGGCTGCAGGCCGAGTTTCAAAGAAACGGGGCGCTCCTCTTTCCGGCTGGACATGACCAGTTCTCCCCCGATGTACATCGAGAGGATATATTCGGCCGTCTGACCGGGCGGCGGAGCGGTTTTCGGCGGAGAGAACCGCGGCGTCGAGACATCGACCTCGAGGGTGATCTCCTTGCGGAGGATCAGCCCCGCCGCTTTGACCTCCAGGCTATAGACTCGGGTCCCCGGCCGGAGGAACAGGTCGTTGGCGTCCAGGGCGATGACGTTAAAACCGGGCTTGAGCTGGCCTCCTTCAAGGACGTCGGGGCCCAGGGCGAACTTGTAATAGGCTTCGTTTCGGATGTCGATGACGAGGGGGAGGATCCCCTGCGGCATGAGCGGTTTGTCCCCGATGCCTTTGACCAGGGCGATCTCGGTGATCTGCGGATAGCGGCCCCGCCACGCATTCAACCAGCCGAGCACATCCGACTGGTTGAGCAGGTCCAGGAAGGCGAAGCCCGTGTCATTTCCTCCGTTGGCCTCGAAATATTCGACGATCCAGCGCGCCTCGTCCGGCGGGTTGTTCCGACGACTGGCGCAATAGGCCAGAATTCCGGAAGCGTCGGACTTATCGATGAGACTTTCCATGGTCCCGTAGGCCGGCCCTAAATAATCCGCGATCTCCCTGTAATCCTTGCCGTTTGTGAAGAGCCTCGCTACGTCCGTCCTCCACTGAGCCCGCAGGGCTCCCGCGCTTACGGCGAGCAGGAGAACGAGGAGGAGGGCTTTTTTAGTAGCCATATTGGAACACGAGATACATTTCGAGGCTGGAGTTCGGAAAATCGGAAGGCAGGGGTGGAAAGGGCGCGCTCAAACGGACCGCTTTGACGGCGGCCTGGTCGAGAAGGTCGATCTTCGACGACTCTCCGATCTCGACGGCCAGCAGTTCGCCGGCTTTAGACATCATGACGGTGACTCCCACTTCGCCGATATAGCCGGCGAAGGCGTCCTGTCCGAGCGACCAGTTCTTCTGGACCCTGGTCATGACCTCGTTGGCCCAAGGGGTGAAATCATAACGGACGATATTGGGGGGTGCCGGGCTCCCGCGGGGCGGCCCGACCGCTCCCCCGCCCCCTCCGGAACCAAGTTGTCCTCCCGCACTTCCCGCCGTGCCTGTCGGCCCTTTGACCGTCCCGAGATACTTAGAAAAATCGTTGCCCAGCCAGGACCTATACCGGTCGGGCTTCAAGAGGGATTCGATCGAATTCTCGGACGGCTTGGCCAGATTCAAAGGAGAGTCCTTGGGATAGGTCAGCCGGAATTCCGAATACGGGAAACCGGCCGCCCCCGGCTCTCCCCGGACCCCCGGCCGGGCGCCCGGTTGAGCCCCGGGCTGTTGCGCCTGCGGTTTGGCCGTGTCTCCTCCGCTCTGGCCGGGAGGCTGCGCCGGCCGGCCGGGCTTGACGATCACGGGTTCCGGATGGACCTGCGCCTCGGCGATCCCCCGGGGTGTCTTCGTAAACCAGATCATTCCTTCGGGAACGAAGGGAACGACCGCCGTTTTGGTCTTGGATTGGAAGATTTTATAATTGAATTTGAGGTGTAAAAGGACATAGAAGCCCGTCCCATGAAGCACCGCTGACAGGAGAAAGATG
>JAUYDS010000123.1 GCA_030691735.1 Candidatus Aminicenantota bacterium | reverse complement strand
TCTGGATTCCCGCTCCCCACTTTCGTGGGGACAAGTTTACCCCTGCGGAAGCAGGGGCGGGAATGACGGTTCCGGGATTATTGTAAAGCCGTTATTGAGGCGCAACGCTAGGTCAGAATAGCTTTTTTTCCGCTTGCAGTTTGAAGCTCTTTCGGTGAAACGGCGTCGGGCCCCGTTCTTCGAGGGCCCGGTAATGCTCGTCCGTGCCATAGCCCTTATTCCGGGCCAGCGCGTAGCCCGAGTAAATCCGGTCGTATCGGGCCATCATCCGGTCGCGCAGGACCTTGGCCACGATCGACGCCGCGGCGATGGTGAAACTCTTCTTATCGCCGCCAGGAATGCCTTTTTGGACATAGGGAAGGTCCTTGATCTCAAAGCCGTCGACGAGGACGGCGTCGGGCCGCCGCGGGAGCCGCTCCACGGCGCGACGCATAGCCTCGAGCGACGCCCAGTAAATGTTTTTCCGGTCAATCTCGAGGTTCGTGGCGAAGCCGACTCCGATGGCCTCGGCCTGGGCCCGGATATACTTGGCGAGCTCCTCCCTCGTCATGGGCGTGAGAAGTTTGGAGTCCTTCGTCCGCCGGAGCCATTCCGGCCGGCGGCCGGCGAACCATTCCGCGGGAAGGATCACGGCGGCGGCGACGACCGGACCGAACAGGGCACCCCGGCCGACCTCATCCACCCCCGCGATGAATCGATAGCCTTGCTTGAAAAAGGATCGTTCGACCTCGAAATCGGCCACGGCGGAGGATTATTTTTCTTCCCGGAGCCGGGCGGCCTTCCCTTTCAGTTTACGCAGGTAATAGAGCTTGGCCCGACGGACCTTGGTCGAGCGGACGATCTCGATCTTCTTGATGGATCTGGAATGAAGGGGGAATATCTTCTCGACGCCGATGCCGAACGAGATCTTGCGGACGGTGAACGTCGCATCCAGTCCGCGGCCGCGCTTCGCGATCACGTCGCCCTGAAAGATCTGGACGCGCTCTTTGTCGCCTTCCTTGATGATGACATGGACCTTGACCGTATCGCCGACCCCGAAGGGCCCGATATCCGTTCTCTTCTGTTTGTCCTCGACCAGTTGCATGAGGTTCATCGTTTCTTCCTTTCGTCCTTGTTTTGATCCAGGGGCTTCCTCTCCTCCGTGGACGGCACTCGGCCGGCCAGCAGGTCGGGCCGCCGCCGGGCCGTCTTCTCCAGCGCTTTCGTCCGGCGCCAGGTCTCGATCTTCTTGTGGTCACCGGAAAAGAGGACCTGGGGGACTTTCATCCCTCTAAAATCGCGGGGCCGCGTGTACTGCGGAAAATCCAGCCGGCCTTCGAAGAACGACTCGTGGCGGACGGACGCCTCTTTGCCCACGACCCGCGGCACGAACCGCGAAACGGCGTCGACCACGACCATGGCCGCCAGCTCGCCGCCCGTCAGAACGTAATCGCCGATCGAAATCTCGTCCGTGGCCAGGTGCTCCGCCACGCGCTCATCGACGCCCTCATAGCGGCCGCAGATGAGGACGACCTGGGGATGACGGGCCATCTCCTCGGCCAGGGGCACGTCGAAGCGGCGCCCCGAGGGCGAAAGGAGGTAGACCGGCGACGCGTCCGACGCACGGACGCTTTCCACGGCCGTGAAGACGGGCTCGGGCTTGAAGACCATGCCTTCTTCGCCGCCGTAGGGGCGATCGTCCACCGTCCGGTGCTTGTCGGTCGTAAAATCTCTCAAGTTGCGCACGTTGATCTCGATCAGGCCTTTTTGGATCGCCCGTTTGATGATCCCCCCCGAAAGGAAGCCTTCGAACATTTCGGGGAAGATCGTAATTATATCAAATCTCATTCAAGTCTAAAAGGCCGTCCGGAGGGTCGATGACGATCCGTTTCCCTGGCGGATCGACCTCCACGCATATGTCCCGGCTGAAGGGAATCAGGACTTCCTTCGATCCCGGGTCCCCATCGATGACGAGGAGGGTCGATTCTCCGATGGCCGCCACGTCCCTGACGACTCCCACGGACAGCCCGCCGATCGTCACGACCGAACAGCCGATGAGGGCGAAATCGTAAAACCGGCCTTCCTCCGGGGTCTTCAGATCCTCTCCGGGGGCCAGGATGTCCCGACCGACGAATTCGTCGGCCCGCCCCAAAGAATCTATCCCCTTGAGTTTGAGGATATGGGAATTTTTATAGGGGACGAGCCGCTCGACCTCGAACTCCCGGATGTCCCTTTTATCGGTCAGAAAAACCTTAAAAAAAAATCCTCGGGGAGAAGCTCGGTCCTCAATCTGACCTTGAGTTCTCCCTCCTTGCCGTGACTTCTCAGAACTTTCCCGATGGTCTGCAACTCAGCCTTTTTCAATGATCTCGAGGTTGTATCTCCTCTTCAGTTTCATGCCGGCCGCGCCGAGGATGATGCGGATGGCCCGCGCCGTCCGGCCTTGCTTTCCGATCACTTTGCCTAAATCTTCAGGCGCCACTTTGAGTTCCAGGATCGTGGTCTGCTCTCCTTCAAGCAGGGAAACGACCACTTTTTCCGGTTGGTCCACGAGCGCTTTGGCGATCAATTCAACGAGCTCTTTCACTGTAACCTCCTTAGGGATTTAGAGTTATGAAATTAGGAAAGTTTCGGTGTTTTGGAGACTTTTTCGATGAGGGATTTGACCGTCTGTGACGGTTTGGCGCCCTTGTCCATCCAAAACTTAGCCTTGTCCAGGTCCAGAGTGACCTCGACGGGGTCCTTGAGGGGGTTGTATGAACCGATGGTCTCCTTGACCTTGGTCTCGCGCGGCTTTTTCGAGTCGACCACGACGATCCGATAGGCGGGCTTGCTTTTTGCTCCGAATCTCATCAAACGCAGTGTCATCATGGCAGGTTAATCCATTCTATTAAAAATGAATTAAGATAATAGCCGAATTTCCAGGCCAAGTCAACAGAAAAAACGATTCCTGGTCTATGGTCATTTGAACGATGACAGGATCTTTTGAAAGGCCGACTTTTTCATCATGGACTTCATCTCCATGAACTGCTTGAGCAGCTGGTTGACCTCGTGGACGGGCCGGCCGCTGCCACGGGCGATGCGCTGGCGGCGGCTGCCGCTGATGATCTTCGGATCGAGGCGCTCTTCGGGGGTCATCGAATTGATGATGGCTTCGAAGTGGAGCACTTTGCGGTCGTCGATCTCGGCCTGACCCAGGTTTTTAAAGGGCCCGACGTTCGGCAGGTGGCCGAGCAGACCCGAGAGCGAGCCCATCTTCTTGAGCTGGCTTATCTGTTTCTTGAAGTCTTCGAGGGTGAATTCCTGCCGGCGAATCTTGCGGGCGAGATCCTCGGCCTCCTGAACGTCGGCCTCCTCCTCCGCCTTTTCGATGAGGCCGAGGATGTCGCCCATGCCCAGGATGCGCGAGGCCATCCGGTCGGGATGGAAGACCTCGAGCTTGTCGATTTTTTCGCCGACGCCGACGAACTTGATCGGCTTCCCCGTCACCGAGACGATGGACAGCGCCGCGCCCCCCCGCGCGTCGCCGTCGAGCTTGGTCAGGATGATCGAGGTCAGGCCGATTCTCTCGGCGAAGGCCTGGGCGCTCTTGACCGCGTCCTGCCCGGTCATCGCATCGCCGACGTAGACGACCTCGATCGGGTCCAGGATCTCCTTGACCAGGCGCAGTTCCTCCATCAGCTCGTCGTCGACGTGGAGCCGGCCGGCGGTGTCGACGATGAGGAGATCGTAGCCGCGGTTCCTGGTCTCCTTCATCAGCTCGCCCAGGGCGGCCTTGGGCGAGGCCATCTGCACCGCGGTCATCTCATAGAAGGGAAGGCCGAGCGAGCCGGCGATCATCTTGAGCTGTTCCTGGGCCGCCGCGCGCTTGAGATCGAAGGAGACGAGCAGGGGGTTCTTGCCGTGGCCGCGAGCCCACTTGGCCAGCTTGCCGCAGGTCGTCGTCTTGCCGCTTCCCTGGAGGCCGACGAGCATGAAGATGGACGGCGGCGTCCCGGCGAAGGTCAGGGGCTTGTCCGTCGTCCCGAGGATCGAGGTCAGTTCGTCCCGGACGATCTTGATCACCTGCTGTCCCGGGGTCAGGCTGTCGAGGACCTCCTGATGGAGCGCTTTCTCCTTGATCCGCGCCTCGAAGTCCTTGACCACCTTGTAGTTGACGTCGGCCTCGAGGAAGGCCATCCGGATCATCTTCAGGGCCTCGCCCATGTTCTTTTCGGTGATTTTGCCCTCGCCCTTGAGGAACTTCATCACCTTCTGGAGGCGGTCCGACAGTTGGTCAAACATCGTTGGTCCTTCGCAACAAAAAAGCGTTAAGCGTTCTCGCGAGGAGCGAGGCGACGCCGCGATCATAATCCCCCCTCACCCCCCTTTAGCAAAGGGGGGATCTGCTTTCCCCTTTAGAAAAGGGGGGATCCCCTTTCCCCCTTTAGAAAAGGAGAAATCCGCTTTCCCCGCTAAGGGGGGATCCGCTTCCCCCGCTAAGGGGAGATCCGCTTTTCCCCTTTGGAAAAGGAGGGATCCTCTTCCCCCCTTTGGAAAAGGGGGGATCCTCTTCCCCCCCTTTGGAAAAGGGGGGTGTGGGGGGATTTGCAACGCTCCCTCCGGCGTTCGCATTTCAGCCGGAAAGAGAATTTCATGATAAGGGAAACTCCTGACTCAGTCAAACCGCCGATGTGCCGCCGACCGTCGAACAGGAAAAGGGGGAAAAGGGGGACGACGCATCCTGTCCCCATATTCATTATCAGGGAAAGGAAATCGAGCGTTGAGGAAAATGGGGACAGGATGCGTCGTCCCCAGGCCTGATTGAACTTTGACCGCAACGTTGCTAAACTGACAGATAGCGAATCCGAGGTTGGACGAGATCCTTCGCTTCGCTCAGGACGACCCGTTGGGTCGGATTGCCACGGCCAAGAGGCCTCGCAATGACAACTCGCATGTATGAAAGCGCTGCAGATGTCAAAGTCTTATAAAGGTGATTCTATCATAATGTCGTCTTCCTCCTCGAAGGACTCTGGTTCGCCTTTAGGGGGCTCGATCCGTTTCATCGGATGCATGTATTCGCCGTTGGTT